>JAABPS010000136.1 GCA_011391835.1 Desulfobacteraceae bacterium | reverse complement strand
AAAAAACTGGCCTCTCTGATACGAACAGATCTGGCAATTCTTTCAAAGGAAATTACCGCCACGCGGAATGCAACAAAAAGCCTTGAACAAAGGATTCATTCCAGCGAACAATATGCGGCAAAACGTCTGATAGCCCTGTACAAACTTAACTGGCTCGGGAAAATGCATATGATAGCTTCTGCTGAGTCCATGGATGAATTTCTTCAAAGAAAGGTTTATCTTGAACGCATTCTCGCTTATGATCGCCAGGCCATTAATATGCTTATCGAAAATAAAAACCAACATACCAGCCTATTAAAAAAGCTTAAAATCCAGCAAGATGAAAAACTTTTTCTGGAGAGCGACTATAAAGATCAAATTGATACCGCATCTGAAAGAAAAAAAGAGCGGGAGAAACTGCTGTCAGATATACGGAACAAAAAGTCATTACAAGTTGCCTCAATCAACGCCTTGCAAAAAGCGTCTATCGAACTCGACCGGACCATTAAATCCCTGAGCCAGCAAATTGAGAGTGCCGGAACAAAGGAAAATATATCTGAAAAATCCTTTTTATCATTTAAAGGGTTGCTTAAAATGCCTGTACGGGGTAAAATAGTGAGTAGTTTTGGACCGTATAAAAATAAAGAACTTAATGTAATGAATTACCGGAACGGTATCGATATTATTGCCGATAAGGGTGAACCCATAAAAGCAGTAGTGGCGGGCAACGTTCTTTTTGCAAGCTGGTTCAAAGGGTATGGCAATATGATTATCCTGGATCATGGAAATCGCTACTATACAGTTTATGCTCATGCGGAAGAACTTTTCAAGCAAAAAGGACAAAAGGTAGAGAGCCAAGAGGTGATTGGTATCGTTGGAGACACAGGTTCGCTTATTGGCCCTGAACTTTATTTTGAAATCAGGCATCAGGATAAACCGGTCGATCCTCTTATCTGGTTAAAAACCAAATAAGAGTTGCCTTATTTTTTAGTGTATTGGGCTGGAAAATTAACTAACATTTTCAAAGGAGAAGGAGTATTTATATGATCAGCCAGAAATCCAAACACATAAAGCTTTGGTTCATAGTCATCGTTGCCGTCATTTTTCTGACGATTGGATCTGGCTTTTATCGTAATCTTTCTGCAAGCAATGATGAGGCGTATGAAAGCCTCAAACTTTTTAGTGATGTAATCGAGCTCATTGAGCAAAATTATGTCGATCCAGTAGAAGCGAACGATCTGATTCAAAAGGCAATCCAGGGAATGGTTCAGAGCCTGGATCCTCACTCTGAATTAATGCCGCCGGATGCATTTGAAGACTTGCAAATCGATTCTAAAGGGAAATTTACCGGCATTGGCATACATATCACCATGCGGGAGGGCTTTATCACCGTGATATCCCCTATCGAAGGTACACCTGCGTACAAGGCCGGAATCCAGGCAATGGATAAAATCATTAAAGTGGATGGAACGCCGACCAATGACTTGCGAGATGCAGTCAATCGAATGAGAGGCCCTAAAGGAACAAAAGTCACTATAACGATCATTCGCGGCAAATCCCCTGAAGAAATTAATTTGACGATTGTTCGTGATGTCATCCCCATTGAGAGCATTAAATCCGTCACCCTGCAACCTGGTTATGCATATATCCGAATTACCAATTTTACCGGAAGCACCACAAAGGATCTTGTTAAAGATTTAGAAAAATTTGAATCAGATAAAACAGCTCTGAAAGGACTTGTATTAGATCTTAGAAACAATGGCGGAGGGCTCCTTAATCAGGCTATAGAAGTATCTGATCTTTTTCTGGAGGAGGGTATTATTCTTTCGATACGAGGGCGAAATGAACAGAATACGAAAACCTTCTCTGCCCAAAGCAATAAAATAAAACGCAATTATCCGATTGTATTACTGATCAATGGCGGCAGCGCGAGCGCCTCAGAAATTGTTGCAGGAGCCTTGCAGGATCATAAACGAGCCCTTCTTTTAGGTACGACTTCTTTTGGAAAGGGTTCTGTCCAAACTGTTGAACCCCTGCGGGACGGTTCTGCCTTGAAATTAACAACCGCCCGATATTACACGCCAAGCGGTAAGTCTATCCAGGCGAAAGGTATTGAACCTGACATTGTCGTAAAAGAGGGATATTCAGGCGATATGAGCTTAGATGATCGTATGCTAAAAGAAAAGGATTTACGCAATCATCTAAATGCAGATCCAAACAAACCGCAGGATCAAACAAAAGATTTAACTCAAAAAGAACTTAATGAAGAGGATCTGGCAGCGAAACTCCACGAATACAGGGTTGGCAAACTGGACTCAGATATTCTTAAAAAAGATATTCAGGTTGCCCGAGCCCTTGAAATTCTCATTAGCTATGAAACGTTTAAGAAGTAATGAGCAAAAAGAAATTGATTACGCTATGTACCGGGAGCCTGATACACCTGCTTTCGATGAGCGGGTGTATCAGGTTTTACTTGGTTCTATTTAAGGTTCTATTTAATTAATTTTCAATCTATTACCCGAAAATGGCAAAAAGAAAAAGACCGCGTTCTAAAAAGAAAAAAACTGCTTCCCCCAAGACTTTACTACCCCAGCTTTTACGGATCGTTGCCGGACTTTCTATTTTAATTATTCTCGTTATTTCAGCCGGTCTTATCGCCAAGCACCTTGTATTTCGAAAACTTCCTGTTCCGTCATTTGAGATCTATCCTAAGGAGAATATTCCTTCACGGGATATAATAACCAAACCCATCTCTCCTGACCGTTTACCAAAGATCGTTATCATCATTGATGATCTTGGGTATGACAAAAGAATTGCGGACAAGTTTATTAATCTCAACTCGGACTTGACATTCTCAATACTTCCGCATAGCCCCTTCCAGCGGGAAATCGCTTCTTCAGCGCACCAAAAAGGCTATGAGGTTATGCTTCATTTACCCATGGAACCATTTGAATATCCTGAAATCAACCCCGGCAAGGGAGCCATTCTTTCTTCGATGTCACCTGACGAACTTATTGCTCAACTCGAAAATAATCTTAGCACCTTGCCTTTCATCAAAGGGGTCAACAATCACATGGGCTCAAAAATAACATCAACATCCACTCAAATGTATCAAATATTTTCAATTCTCAAAAAGAAAAATCTATACTTTATCGATTCCCGAACTACACCCAAAACTCTTTGCAAACCCTCAGCGCGTCTTCTGCAATTGCCTTTTGCGCAGCGGGACATATTTCTTGACAACATCCAAGAGCCGCATGCCATCCGCGAACAATTGGACAAACTGATCGAACTTGCAAGGAAACATGGAGATGCGGTCGGAATCGCTCACCCCCATCAAACAACGTATACTGTTTTTCGTGAAATTCTTCCGGAACTGAAAAAAAAAGTTAAACTGGTCCCCGCTTCTGAAGTTGTATATATTGCCGGCTGACTTGACGCGCCCATCGGCTTAATGTAAAGGATTTAAGTGGATTCGTATCTGCAAATCCCACACAGCAGACCTATGATGAGAACGAAAATATTTGGAAGGAGATAAAAACACATGAAGCCATATTTTGAGAAAATGACTCCTTTTGGAAGTGAATTAAAAAAAGGAAAAATCATCAGTACAGAAGAAAATCTTAAACAAATCAAAGCGGTTGAAGCGAACGTGAATGAGCATATCGACCGGGTGAAAGATGCAGGATTTCCTGCGAAAGTTATAAATGAACGGGGCCAGTGGACCATCTGGCAGCGCCTTGAATATCTGCTTGACCCTGGCACCTGGTGCCCATTGCATACACTATTTAATCCGATGAATAATGAGGAAGGCACCACCAATGTTTTTGACGGCCTGGGTAAGATTTCAGGCAAATGGGCAGTGATTATCGGATTTGACAATAAACTCCTGGCAGGCGCATGGGTACCGGGCCAGGCTGAAAATGTTCTTCAGGCAACCGATCTTTCAAAACGGTTAAATATTCCTCTTGTCTGGCTGGTAAACTGCAGCGGCGTTAAGCTCACCGAGCAGGAAAAATTTTACGCAGGCCGCCGCGGGTCGGGCACCACTTTTTTCAGACATGCGGAATTAGAACAGCTCGGCATTCCTGTTCTCGCTGGTATTTACGGCACCAACCCTGCCGGAGGAGGTTACCAGGGAATCAGCCCAACTATTCTTTTTGCGCATAAAGGCTGCAATATCGCTGTTGGTGGTGGCGGTATTTTAAGCGGCATGTCACCCAAGGGTTATTTTGATCTGGAAGGTGCGGAACAGCTTATCAGCGCAGCAAAGCAATTTAAAGAAGAGCCTCCTGGATCTGTAAAAATTCACTACGATGAAACCGGCTTTTTCAGATATGTTTATGAAGATGAAAAAGGCGTTCTTGATGGAATTAAAGACTATATGGCAGGTATGCCTTCTTACCAGCCAAAATTTTTCCGCGTCTCCAATCCAAAAGACCCAAATTATCCCTCAGAAGATCTGTATCGGCTGATACCCTTTAATCAAAAGAAAACCTATGATTTTGATGAAGTGCTGGCTCGGCTTGTGGACGGAAGTGAACATATGGAATACCGCCCCACCTATGGTCCAGAGGTTTACACCGGATTGTGTAAGATCGACGGCTTTTTGATTGGCTGCATTGGCAACCGGCAGGGCTTTATGGGCGAAAACTATCCTGAATACGCGGATTATCCCGGCATGGGTGGAAAGCTATATCGCCAGGGATTGATAAAGATGAATGAATTTGTTACGCATTGCGGCAGAGACCGTGTCCCCGTTGTCTGGTTTCAGGATACATCCGGCATTGATGTTGGAGATATTGCCGAAAAAGCAGAATTGCTGGGTCTCGGTCAAGCGCTCATCTATTCGATACAGCAAACCGAGGTTCCAATGATGCTGGTTGTTTTGAGAAAGGGCACTGCCGCAGCTCACTACATTATGGGGGGCCCCACCGCAAACCGGCATAATGCTTTTACCATTGGCACGCCCACTTCGGAAATTTACGTTATGCATGGAGAAACTGCCGCCGCAGCAAGTTTTTCGCGCAGACTTGTTAAAGAAAAAGATGCAGGACGGCCCCTGGAGCCGGTTATCGAAAAAATGAATCAGATGGCCAAGGAATATTATGATAATTCAAGACCTATCTACTGCGCCCAGCACGGGCTGGTAGATGAAATCGTATCCATGGTAGATATTCGAAAATACATGGCAGCTTTTGCCGGGGCTTCGTATCAGAATCCAAAATCCATCTGCCCTCAGCACCAGATGATGCTTCCAAGGATCATTAAGGGATAGATCATCTCCAACGTTGTTGGAAAAGAAGATTTTATCAACGAGCCCGGTACAGCACGCGTCTATCAACAGGATGGCGCAACTATAGATATTGCGCATCGCCGCATCGACGGCATCTTAATAGGCAGGAGCATCTTTCATTTATGGAACCGCTTTTATCGGTATATACGACTAACAAGCGCTGGCAGATGGTGTCACCGTATGTGCGCGGCCAAGTACTCGACGTGGGCTGCGGTTTTACGCGCTTGCCTGATCGGCTGACGCCCGGTCAACGCTATGTGGGTATTGATATCGTGCCGGAAGCAATTCAGGTTTCACGCGGGCGTTATCCTCAGCATACCTTTCATGAGTGCGATCTGGACCGCGCGTTGATACCGTTGGATAGCCAACGGTTTGATACCGTGTTGATGATGGCCGTGTTAGAGCATTTGAACTTTCCATATAAGACACTGCGCGATGTGCGTCAGTATTTAGCGCCGGATGGTTATCTCTTGGTGACCACGCCTTCGCCGCTGGGTGATTGGGTCCATCGCGTGGGCAGCCGAATGAAATTGTTTTATCCCGAGCATGTCGTCCAGCACGTTAAGATCTACGATCGGCGCGCGGTATGTGATTTGCTGACGGAAAACGGTTTTGAAGTCGTCGCTTTCCGCTATTTTGAACTGGGCATCAACCAACTGGCCGTCTGCCGCAGCCGATGATACCGCAACACAGATGATACAAAATATAGACTAAACTGTTACATATTCCGAGGATTATTAAAGGATAAATTTTGTTTCCAACTTTGCTGGAGACAAAGGTTCTGGGATTCAAAGCGGATTAATTGATAGTGATTTGATTCTATATCTTAATAATCACATTGACACTATATATAATATTACGTATAATTATATAAAATATAAAACATAGAGGTTTGGATATCATGTTAGTCGAAACCAGTAAAATGATTCCCATTACAAAATTGCAGAAAGAATTAACCAAACGGATAAGAGAATTATCCGATGACGGCAGCCCTTTGTACGTACTGAAAAACAATGAAATGGAAGCCGTAATCCTGACTCCTGCCGAATATGAATATTTAATGAATTTATCCGAACTGATCGAGCAGTATGAAATTGGCGATATTATAAAGAAACGGATAAAAAACTACAGCCGTTCAAAAAATATTAAATGGCAGGATTTGAAAAAGGCATGACGTATCAAATTGAGTTTATAGTGGAAGCCGCCCAGGATTATACATCTTTTGATGGAAATGTTAAGAAGAAAGTTGATAAAAAATTAGAAACCTTATCAAAAAATCCATTTTTAGGTGAGTATTTAGGCAATAAATTCGATATCGATTTGACCGGTTTTTATAAGTTATACGTTGATAATAAAAAAATCAGAATTGTTTACCGGTTGCTGAGAGAAGAAATAGAAATCATCGAAGTTTGGGGTATCGGGAAAAGAGACAAAGAAGAGATTTATAGGTTAATCAGCCATAGATTGAAGAAAAGGCAATAACAGCCCCAGATGATGCTTCCGAGGATTATTAAAGGATAAATTTCGTCTCCAACTTTGTTGGAGGCAAGGGTTCCCCTTGAAAATTCTCGGAATCTTTGACGAAGAAGACTCTTCATAATTAAGAACGTTTGGGGTCCAAAACCAAAACAATTCCGTTGCTATTACGCAACTTGTTTCGTAAAATATTTTAATACATTAAAGCAAAAACTTACTATATGAAGCCACTACCCGAAGATCTCCAAACGCCAAAAAAAAGCCTGGAAGATTTTTCAAATGTCACCAAAAGAGTTTTGGGGCATTTGCCTGACATTGTCTCTAAAAGAGTAACCACAAGAGATTATATCATTCTGTCTTCTGTGGTGGCCGGGACATCAAAGTTTGCCCGTCCAATCAATAATAATTTGTTCATCTTTGACAGCAGTGTTTTCGAAACCGAGTACAATAAATTTATCTCAATCATAAGTAAAATTAAAGGCAAAAAAACTATTACAAAAAATGAACATAACATCATTGACTCAGTTGTTTATACCATACAGCAGACAATGGGCGTTGGAATGGATTTCCTGTGCAATCCAAACAGTTCAAGAAAACATGTTGGTAACAGATTTGAAGAATTAATTCGCCTTATTGTTACAGAATTAGGTGTAAAAAATGA
>JAABPS010000014.1 GCA_011391835.1 Desulfobacteraceae bacterium | reverse complement strand
AGAGACATTAGAACGTATGGTGAAAAAGAATATATATACAAAAAGGCGAGAGAAGCCGGTATTATTTTCATCAGATTTGACTTGGAGAACAAGCCCCAGGTGGTGATAAAAGATGGTCAGTTAAAGATAAAAGCCACAGATCTGATTATCAGCCGACGCGTGGAAATTGAAACCGATCTGGTTACGCTTGCTACGGCAATTGTACCAAACAAAGACGAACAATTAGCTAATTTTTTTAAAGTCCCACTGAATACTGATGGTTTCTTTATAGAACGTCATGCCAAGCTGGGCCCTTCGGAATTCGCAACAGATGGTGTATTCCTGTGCGGCCTGGCGCATTATCCGAAGCCTATTGATGAATCTATCGCTCAGGCTAAAGCCGCCGCATCCCGCGCGGTGACCTTGCTGGCGCGGAAAAATATATTCATGAGCGGAACCATAGCAGTTACCGATCCAATGAACTGCAGCTCATGTGGCGTATGTGTCTCTATTTGTCCGTATTCAGCTCCTTCGTTTACCGAACAGGGACGGTTTGCAGGCAAGGCTGAAATAAATCCGATTTTATGCAAAGGCTGCGGGTTGTGTGTCGCATCATGCCGGTCCGGCGCCATTCATCTTAAAGGATTTGATAATAATCAGATTTTTGCTCAAATATTTGCAATGAATGCAGCAGAATAAAATTGTTTTTACGGCAAGGTTCGTGTATAACACCGCCACGCACAAAAAATAAGGAGATAAAATAATGTCTGACTGGGAACCAAAAATAATAAGTTTTTTATGCAGCTGGTGCAGTTATGGTGCCGCAGATCTGGCGGGTGTCAGCCGAATGGAATACCCGCCGAACATACGGGTTATCAGGATTCCCTGTACTGGGCGTATGAGTCCAAAATTTGCCCTGGCGGCCCTTCGGGAGGGGGTAGATGGAGTTTGGGTTTCCGGGTGACATCCTGGAGAATGCCATTACCTGGAAGGTAATTACTATGCCCGTCGCAAGTTTGCACTTTTTATAAATCTGATAGAACATATGGGAATTGAGCCCGGCCGTATTCAGTTTTCATGGATCTCCTCCGCGGAATCGACAAAATTTGTACAGGTAGTTAACGAAGTGACAAAAACCATAAAAGCATTGGGTCCAAATAAAAATTTCGTAAAGAGACCTGTAGCAGAAACAGTGTCCAAGGTAGCTTAACATGTTAGAATACATAGATAAAATAAAAGAAATTTCAACAAGGCTTCTCACAGAGAAAAAAGTCGATATAATCATCGGTTTCCGCAAAGGTACTCTGCCCATGAGCAATGAACCGTGCTTTGCGAAAAATGCCGAAGATATCAAGAGCTTTGTCTGGGACAGTAACTGCGGGATAAATCTGGCAAATTACCTGCCAAACCGAAAAGAAAAAATCGGTATTATCGCCAAGGGATGTGACTCCAGAAATATCGTCACCCATATCATTGAAAATAAAATCAAGCGGGATCAATTGGTAATTATCGGGGTGCCTTGCAAGGGGATGATAGACCGTAAGAAGATTTCCGATATGTTTGAAAAGGAAATAACGGAAGTTACTGAGAAGCAAGGTAAAATTACTGTTAAAGGCAATGGCGTTGAGAAAACCATTGAAAAGTCCAAGGTGCTTCAGGAAAACTGCGCTATTTGCATACACCGAAATCCCGTTATATATGATGAACTGGCTGCAGAAAAGGTTGAAGAGCAAAAGAATGTGGACAGGTATGAAGACGTCCGTAAAGTCGAAGCAATGACACCTGAAGATAAATGGAAATACTTTGATAATCTTCTGGAAAATTGTATTCGCTGCTATGCCTGTAGAAACGCATGCCCGCTTTGCTATTGTCCAACATGCTTTGTGGATGAAGCTAAACCGCAATGGGTTGGCAAGAGCCAGGACCCGACAGATACGCGCACCTTTCATTTTTTAAGAGCGTTTCATTGTGCTGGACGATGCACAGACTGCGGTGCGTGCGTGAGAGCGTGCCCCATGGGAATTAATGTCAGGGCGTTTACCAAAAAACTTGAGAAAGATTGCTTTGAACTATTTAACTGGGAAGCCGGATTATCGATGGATGAACGTCCGCCACTCGATACATTTAAACCGACAGATCCCGATGAATTTATTAAATAATTAATTTTCTGTAACTGTCTGAAAAACTGTACAAAAATAATTTACTACAAGGGCGAATGCTATGAAGGTCATAAAGATTGACAAAAAAAAATGGGCGGAGGGGCTCAATAAGTTAAGAGCAGCTTATCAATTAATCGGCCCTGTAAAAAAAGATACCTATCACGATTTTCAAGTGCTGGATAAAGATCAACTCCCTGATTTTGATTTTTTAAATACACGCATGTCACCCAAATCCATTGCGTTTCCTCAATCAGAGGTCATGCTTCAATACAGCCTGGATGAAGCTAAAGAAGATCATCATATTATGAAGGAAGTTCAAAAAGACGCTTCGCCCCGCGCTGTTTTTGGTATCAGGCCTTGTGATGCGAAAGCGCTTATGCTGGTTAAACTGAATTTTGATACATCGGATTATAAAGACCCTTACTGGATACAGGCCTATGAAGCATCCACCCTTATTGGAATGGCTTGTGATAACCCGTCCAGCACCTGTTTTTGCACATCAACGGGTTGCGGGCCCTATAATGAAGAAGGCCTGGATGTACTGATGGTGGATATTGGGGATCACTATCTGGCAAAAATTATCTCGAAAAAGGGCGAAGAACTATTGGAAAAAGCAGGCTGGAAAACTTCTGCTGATGACCCATCTCTGATTGAGAAGAAAAAAAGCCAGTCAGAAGCAAAAATCACATCAGCAGTAGAAACTAAAAATCTTAAAGATAAAACGATCCTTGATTTATATGAAGCCCCGTTCTGGGAAGATATCTCCTTTTCCTGCTTAAATTGCGGCACGTGCACGTATGTTTGCCCCACCTGCTGGTGTTTTGATATTCAGGATGAGGCGCATGGAAAAAAAGGTGTCCGCATGCGGAATTGGGACAGCTGCATGTTCCCGCTCTTTACCCTTCACACAACAGGGCACAACCCAAGAGAAACAAAAGTGCACAGGGTAAGGCAGCGTTTCATGCATAAACTTAAATACTTCATGGATAAATATGATAAAGGCATCATGTGCGTTGGATGCGGCCGATGTATTCGTCTTTGCCCGGTGAACATAGATATAAGAACCGTTTGCGACAAGATGAACAATTTCAAGGCGTCCTGTTAAGATAACGAAGAGAGGAATGATCATGATAAACCCATACGTGCCATATCCAGTTCGAATTGATGACATTCAAATCGCGACTGAAGATAAAAGTCTTAAAACATTTAAATTTGTTTTTCTCAATAAAAGCGATGAAGAAAAATTTGCTTACAAAGCCGGCCAGTTTGCCGAACTTTCCATTCCAGGGAAAGGCGAAATCCCCATAGGCATTGCATCGTCACCCGTTGAAAAAGGCTTTGTGATGTTTACAGTTTTTAAAGCCGGTGTTGTCACATCCCATCTGCATAATATGAAAGTCGGCGATATCATGGGGATCCGTGGACCGCTTGGAAACTGGTACCCATGGGATATATTAGAGGGCAAAAACATTTTTATTATCGGCGGAGGATTCGCCTTTACGACTCTTCGTTCATCCATTGTTTACATGCTCGATCCAGCGAACCGTAAAAAATTTGGAACAATTGACGTCGTTTACGGCGCTAGAACTCCAGGGATGCTTCTTTACAAAGATGAGCTGATAGCATGGGGAAAAAGGGACGATATCCGGATGCATTTAACCATTGATCGTGAAGCGCCGGACTGGAAATATCACGTAGGCATGGGTCCTAATATCGCTGAAAAGGTAGGGCCCAAAGGGGATGATAACACATATGCCATTGCGTGCGGGCCACCCATTATGATTAAATTTACACTTCCAGTTCTGGAAAAGCTTGGATTCTCCCATGACCATATTATTCTCTCCCTTGAAAATCGCATGAAATGTGGGATTGGTATGTGCGGCAGATGTAATATAGGCAAGGAACTTGTATGTAAAGATGGCCCTGTTTTCACTCTGGCGGAAATAAACCAGACCCCCAGGGAATACTGATCTCTGGTTTTGATAATTAAAATTTACCATTATTTTATATTTTTTGATATTGACATTAATAAATCGTTTATGTAAAAAAACAAAATTCTGCAAAATACAACAGGCCGTAAGCCAGAAAATAATTATATCTATAAAGGAGGATAATAAATGGCGACAGTTGAGTTTCAAGGAAAAACATTCGAGGTGGATGAGGACGGATTCATCAGTGCTTATCAAGACGGAAAATGTAAAGAATGGCAGCAATATGTTAAATCTACAGAAGGTATAGATGAATTAACTGATGAACATTTAAAGATAATTCAGGTACTTCAGGAATACTATGAAAAGAATGGTATCGCTCCTATGGTGCGTGTTCTATCAAAGGTTACAGGATTTAAACTGAAACACATTTATGAGCTGTTTCCATCAGGCCCCGGCAAAGGAGCCTGTAAAATGGCCGGACTGCCAAAACCAACCGGATGTGTATAGTTCAAAGACCTTGTTTTTTTCACTATTATTAAAAAGAGTTCTGCAGTATTGCGGAACTCTTTTTTTATTCAAACAGTAGGGTTATGGTCATCACCTTAAAATCGGAAACTAAAACAGAACTCATTGATATTACATCGAAAATTGAGCAAATTGTTCAAAAAAGCGATGTGGAAAATGGATTCTGCTTTCTTTTTGTCCCCCATACAACAGCAGGTATAACAATTAACGAAAGCGCAGATCCAGATGTAAAATCAGATATTTTAATGATCTTAAACCAGATAGTTCCGTGGAAAGCTCCGTATCGGCATATGGAAGGAAATTCGCCGGCTCATGTAAAATCAACACTTGTCGGCACCTCTGAAATAATCGCTGTTGAAAACGGACAGCTTTTACTTGGAACATGGCAGGGGATTTTCTTTTGCGAATTTGATGGCCCGCGCACCAGAAAAGTGCATATCCATTTTTTAAAAGGAGCCCTTGCAGGATAATTAAGGATGCAACAGTCAGATAAAATGGATGATATTGATCGGGCTATTCTGAACAGGCTTCAGTCGGACTTCCCGATTAATGTTCGTCCCTTTCTGGCAATTGCCAATGATCAGACCCTGCACTATTTGGGTCTTACGGAAGCAGATGTGATACAGCGCGTCAAACGGCTGAAAGCAAACGGAATTATCCGGCGAATCGGCGGCAACTTCGTCCCAGAAAAAATTGGATTTACCAGTACCCTTTGCGCTGCGAATGTTCCAAAGGATAGAATTGATTTTTTTGCTCAAGTCGTCAACGACTATCCTGGAGTTACTCACAATTACCAGAGAGACAATACATATAATATATGGTTTACGTTTATAGCGCCCTCCACAAAAGAAATTGAATTGAAATTAAAAGAGATTTCCAAACAAACCGGCATTAATGATATTATGAATCTGCCGGCAATCAAAGTTTTTAAGGTAAAGGCGCACTTCAGTTTATAGATATTTCAAGGCTGCTGGCAACAGCTTTTCAGTATTTTTTATCCTGTTAACAGGTTTTAAATGATGGATGATATCCGGGTTGCAGCCGTTATATCCTGTTCGCCTGTGGGGAAAATTCGTAACAACCTTGCGAATATGGCCAAATGGATAGAAGCGGCACAAAAAAAAGATGTCTCTATTATATGTTTTCCGGAAATGAATATTACGGGATATACGAATCACAAGCAGATTCTCCATGCAGCAGAAACAGTCCCAGGTCCAGTCACAGATGAATTATGCAGCATGGCGAATCGAATGGATATGATGATACTTGCGGGGATTGCCGAAAAAAATAGTAACGAGAATCTATTTGCCAGCCACCTCGTTATAAAGCCCGGCAGCAGCATTGATGTATATCGAAAAGTACATATTCCTCCTCCGGAGCGGACTATTTTTTCGCCTGGAAACAGAATCCCCCAGTTTGAGTTCCGAGGGCTTACGTTCGGCATTCAGCTCTGCTATGATGCACATTTTCCTGAACTAACCACCCATATGGCGCTTGATGGCGCGGATATGATATTCATGCCGCATGCGTCGCCTAAAAAAACACCGGAAGATAAACTTACGTCGTGGCTGCGTCACCTTCCTGCCAGAGCCTACGATAATAGTATTTTTATTGTGGCATGCAACCAGACTGGCCATAACGGGGAAGGTCTCCATTTCCCGGGACTTGCTGCTGCAATTAGCCCGGATGGGAAAATAATAAATACCTATTTAAGCAACGATGAAGGTCTGCTTATCGTTGATTTGAAATCCAAGGAAATGGAAAAAGTTAGGAATAATCGAATGCATTTTTTCCTGCCGCATAGGAGACCAGAAGTATACGCGCTCCATCCGAGAAAGGAATAAAGAAATAATTTCAGTATTGACAAACAATTCCTTCAACAATAGTTTTTCACATTCTATAAAATATCCGGTGCCATGCATGAAATAAAATTGTTGTTGTATCGATGACATAACAGTTTTATAGTACAACCTGTGCAAGAGTATGTTTGTCATATTGGCTGCGAAATTGCCGGTACTAAACTGCAAAGGATGCAAATGGTTTTCAGACACTATATCATTTTAATTCTTATTATTCTTTTATGTTTTGGGAATACCAGCGCTCTGTCCGCAAGCAGCCTTAAAAATAGTAAGAAAGTAACCATCGGATGGCTGGAAAAAACGTATTTGCTAAATTATCACTTTGCCATCCGGGCAAAAATGGATACAGGCGCAAAGACTTCTTCTCTTCATGCAACCGATATGGAGTATGTATCTGTAGCAGGGAAACCGCCTCGATCCCGCATTCGTTTTAAAACAGTCGATACCATAGGCCGTTCCAGAATCATAGAGGCAGACATTGTGAGGGAAGTATATATTAAAAAATCAAGTCTGAACCCGGAGTCTCCGGCCAAAGAAGCCCGGCTGGAAATTGAGCTGGATGTATGTCTGGCAGGTGTCGAAAAAAAAATCAGGGTTAACCTTACCAATCGTGAGGGGATGAACTACCGGATGATTTTGGGGCGAACTGCTCTTGAAAAAGATTTTGTCATTGATGCGGGGCAGACATTTATAGGCAGTAAAAAATGCCGAAGTTTTATGAAAAAAAAATAATCTGTATGTCGATCATGAAATGAATCTCTCCTCTAACCGCAATCGAACCCATATTGTTGTTGCAATCATTTTCTTCCTAATTTTTCTTATCCCGGCGGCCTATAAGATATTTTTTCTAAAATACCCAGTGCTGTTTAAGCCTGTTGAAAACTTATGGACCGTTGAACTAAAGATACAATTCCAAGGACTTGGGGAAAAAGCCGCCATTTATCATTTTCTTCCAAAAACGGATCGAGGACAAACAATTCTGAAAGAAGATTTTGTATCTCAGAAGCTAAGTTTTACCATTGAAAAAAAAGATGCCAATGTTGGCATTGTCTGGAAAGGCAAAGCCCCCAAGGGAGATATTCAACTTTTTTACCGTGCAACAGTTCAAACAATACCCAGAACCTTTGAGATACCGCCTGGAGACGCAGAGAAAAAATACAGTCCGTATATTTTTCAGTATTTGATATTGGATGAAAACCTGGAGTCAGTCAACATGGAGCTGTATGACTTTCTGAAAGACTTAACAGGTGATATAGAAGGCAAACAGCAAAAGCTAACACGGATTTATAATTTCTTGGCGAATGAAGTCACGACGGTTCCAATTGAAAAAAGTAAAGATTTAATTGAACTTCTAAAAATAAGGAAAGCAACCCGATCACAAAAAAGACATCTTTTTATCAATCTCGCCCGTATGGTGGAAATTCCGGCGCGCTCCGTTCATGGTATTTTTCTTGAAGATGGAAATAGAAGCAAAAGCATCCAGAGCTGGGCGGAAGTATATTTCCATGGCAAGTGGATTCCCGTGGATATCGAAAACAGATGGTTTGCCTATATTCCGGAAGACCTGCTCATTCTATATCATGGCGAAGGCCCTTTTATGACTGCTTCCGTAAAGGAGTTTGATTATCGGTATGCTGTTTCAAAAGAAAAGGAATGGACATTTAGCCAGTTTTATCACACAACCGCTCAAATTGGCTCTGCATTTCATGAGTGGTCATTATTTGGCCTTTCTCTGGAAACACAACAGGTCTTTCGCCTGATCCTTATGATTCCGCTGGGGGCTCTTATTGTATCGATTTTTAGAAATATCGTCGGTCTTGTTACGTTTGGCACATTCATGCCGGTGTTAATTGCGCTTGCTTTTCGAAGTACCAAATTATGGTGGGGATTGCTGCTGTTTACTGTGGTGGTTGTACTTGGACTCGCTTCACGATGGGCAATGGACAGGCTTAAGCTTCTTGTGGTGCCAAGATTATCGGTCATCGTCACCTTCCTGGTTATTATTCTTGCCCTTGGCACTATTATTGGACAACAGTTTGGCATATACCGCATCACAGCAGTTGCGCTTTTTCCTATGGTCATAATGACCATGACCATTGAACGGCTTTCCATCATTCTTATGGAAAAAGGAAAGAAAGAGGCCATAACGATTTCAATAGAAACCCTTATTGTCGCCTTATGCTGCTATGCGGTGATGTCTGTTACGTATGTGCAGGACTTTCTTTTTGCATTTCCGGAAGTATTATTCGCTCTTATATCCTTTCAACTACTGATTGGACGCTACACAGGATACCGATTGACTGAATACTTCAGGTTTATCAATTTTATCAAAGGCATTGATATATCTTAGCAACATGTGTATGTCGCTTATAACAATTAAATCTGTTTAGCAGAGTGACCTGAAACGATATGTGGCCTAACCGTTTAAAAAAATTAGGAGTATTGGGAATCAACAAGCGCAATGCAATGTATTTGCTCCCGTTAAATGAGCGCAAATACTACCCATTGGTTGATGATAAGTTGAGGACAAAAAAACTGGCGGTGAAAAATGGACTCAATGTCCCCCATCTCTACACCGTTATTCGCTACCATCATCAGATGAATGAGGTATTTAACGTTGCGGATCAATACGGCCAATTCGTTATTAAGCCATCAATGGGTTCTGGCGGAGAAGGGATACTGGTTCTGGAAAAACAAACGCAAGGTAAATTTGCAAGAGCTGATGGACAGATCTTGTCCCAGGAAGATATCAGCTATTATATTTCCGGAATTCTTGCCGGCCTTTACTCCTTAGGCGGCCAGGAAGATAAAGCCCTGGTGGAATATAAAGTTCAGTCTTTGGATATATTTGATGCGATTTCATATCAGGGCGTACCCGATGTTCGTATTATTGTTTACAAAGGAGTACCTGTGATGGCAATGCTGAGGCTGCCGACAAAAGAATCCAATGGGAAAGCCAATCTTCATCATGGCGCTATTGGAGCCGGCATTGACCTGCATGAAGGCATTACCCTTCATGGTGTTCATCATGACCGGTTTATTACGCATCATCCGGATACAGGAAATTGTATTGAAGGGATACAGATTCCTTATTGGAAGGATATACTGAAGATAAGCTCGCGGTCTTATGAAATGACAAGACTCGGATTCGTGGGGGTTGATGTGGTTATTGATCGCATGAAAGGCCCGATGATTCTGGAATTGAATGCTCGACCCGGGTTGAGCATTCAACTTGCTAATCGATCAGGTCTTTCCAAACGACTGGAATCCATCGATTCCGTTGACGAATAAATAAAAATTTATATATTATTTAAGGATGTTAAACAATGGTAAAAAGTATTCACGGCAAATTACAGTTAAAACCAGGCCTTTTTAAAAATCTGCAACTCGGGCAATGCTCCTTTGGCAAAGGAGTTTTTGCTGCGGAAGATATACGCAGCGGTGAAAAGATAATGGAATTCGGCGGTTCTATTATCTCTTCTGCGGAACTTCCGTATCCATACGAAGCTGAAAAAGACTACTTTCTTCAAGTTGGCCAGGATTTATATCTGGGTCCTTCTGGAACGCTTGATGATTATGTGAATCATTCCTGTAATCCAAACTCGGCCATCCGAATTAACAAGAATACTGTTGAATTAATAGCCATTTCATTCATCCGGTTCGGGGATCAAATTACCTTTAACTATGCCACAACAATGAACAGTAACTGGGGCGAATTTGAATGTGCATGCGGTTCGAACGAGTGTCTTGGAATGGTTAAAAAATTTGTAGATCTTCCCGAGCCAATCCAAAAAAAATATATTGAATTGAAGGTTGTTCCGAACTACATTCTTGCAAAAATAAAGAATATTTAATATGGTGCCATCGTTTTACGAGGCCCATTTGAGGATAGACGGGGTCTATGGTTAATATTTTATTTAAAAAAAAAGGAGTTACGGCGGTGGATAAAATAATTCCAAATGAGATGTTTTTTACAAAAGGGGTGGGATATCATCGAAACAAACTGCAAAGCTTCGAGCTTGCTCTCAGAAGCGCCGACATTGAGAAATGCAATCTGGTGTATGTATCCAGCATTTTCCCTCCAGAGTGCAAGATTGTCCCAAGAAAAGAAGGTGTTAAAAAACTAAGCCCTGGTCAGATCACGTATGTTGTTCTTGCACGCGAAAGTACCAATGAACCCAATCGACTGGTAACTGCGGCCATCGGTTTAGCACGACCCACAGATAAGAATCAGTATGGCTATATCAGCGAGCATCATGCCTATGGCGAAACTCAAAAAAAATCCGCTGATTTTGCAGAAGACCTCGCCGCAACAATGCTTGCGTCTACGCTGGGTATTGAAATGGATCCAGATGCAGCCTGGGATAAGCGGAAAAATGCATATAAAGTAGGACAGCGCCTGTTTGGCTCACGCAGTATTGCACAATCTGCCAAAGGACATAAAAACGGATTGTGGACCACCGTTATTGCCGGAGCCATCATGCTGGCAAATTATTAATATCATGTTACCCTGGAGAAATTAAAATGACCCGCGCATGTTCCCTGTTCGCAGATTTACCCGACATCATACCGCCTTCCATTAAAAAAGGTATGTCTATTCCAGATTTGATTAATATTTTTCAGAAGATTTCATTTGAGGCAAGAAATGTCTATCGAGGCGCTCGGCTATACCAGCAAATGCTTGAGGAGGGAGATGTTGTCTGGCTGGGAATTGCAGGCGCCGGTATTGCCGGCGGAATGGGCGGGATGGTCATTTCTCTTCTTGAGTCAGGTTTTATTGATGTGATCTGTTCAACCGGGGCCCAGGTGTATCATGATCTGCATTTTGCATTTGATTTGCCTGTTAAGGCTATTGCCCCCTATCAAAATGATGAAGAATTAAGGCGTCATGGTGACACACGGATTTATGACATTGGCATTCGCGAAGCAGAAACCCTTGAAGCGCAGGATGAAATTATCCGTACCTTTGTGGAGGAGTCTTATGCTGAGCTAATGTCAGGACAGCCGATATCCAGCTGGATGTTTAATTATATTCTGGGGAAATGGGTATTGAAGAAGAGTAAATATCCTCAGAGAAGTTTTGTGGCCTGTGCAGCAAAGCATCATGTTCCTATTTTTTGGGATTCCATGGCCAATCATTCCATAGCCATGAATCTTGTTTATACGGATCGCAAGGGCTTTCCCATTCATTTATCGGCCCAGAAAGATATATTTGAATCCGCCGCTATTGTATATGCATCGCCGAAAACCGGTTTTCTGGAACTTGGCGGAGGCGGGCCGAAAAATTTTATCCAGCAAACCGGCCCAACAATTAGCCAGATTCTTCAAATCAGTTATAACGGCGCTGACCGGGGGTTGCAGATCAGTACGGCAAATGAAAAAGAAGGCAGCTTGTCCGGGTGTACATTCAGCGAATCGGTTACCTGGGGAAAATATCGTACGGTTGATCAGGAACGCCTGGTCCAGATATGGGGTGAATACAGTATGATTTTCCCGATTTTATCTGCCTACGTTATTGAAACAGTGGATAAAAAACCAGCGAAAAATATTATATCCCAGATACCTGTATTTGTTGAGAACCTTGAAAAGGCCGGATGAAAAGACATTCCAGACAATTTTTAGACATTGATCCTGAATTTTCAAATTTCGAAACATCTGCTGTAGCCATAGTGCCAGTTCCCTATGAGGGAGGTATCTCGTTTGGCAAAGGCACCGTACACGGACCCGCAGCGATCATTGATGCTTCCCGCTATCTGGAGCTCTATGATGAGGTTATCAAGGCAGAGCCTTATCGAATGGGCATTGTTACAATCAAACCGCTTTCCGGCCGGAAAAAGGCCCATTCAATACAAAAAGAGATTTATCAAAGCGTACGAGCTTTGATCGGCAGCGGGAAATTTGTGGTAGGCATTGGCGGCGATCATTCCATCAGTATCGGTTTTGTCAAAGCCCTTATAGAAAAACACAGAACTATTTCTGTCATTCAACTGGATGCTCATTCAGATCTGCGGTACACGTATGAAGACAATCCGTTGAGTCATGCCTGCGTCATGGCGCGCATCCGGGAGATGACGCCAGGCACATTACAGATGGGCATCCGAAGCATGTCTGTGGAAGAATCAACTCAAATTGAACAGGAAGGGTTGCCTGTTATCACCATGCATGAGTATCGGAAATCCAATTTTGATCTGAATGCAGCGCTCAATCGTGTACACGATCCTGTATACCTGTCGGTGGATGTGGATGTGTTTGACTGGAGTGTTATCCGCAGTACCGGAACCCCAGAACCTGGCGGTTTATTGTGGGATGAAGCGATGGTGCTTCTTGAAAATATATTCATGCAGAAAAACGTTATTGGTTTTGACATAGTTGAGCTTGCCGTTCAGCCGAACGATATCAATTCGCCTTTTGCCGCTGCCAAACTCATTTACAAAATGCTGGGTTTTAAGCTTGCGTCGGAAGTAAACAGCGGCCGCATCCTTTGGCCGGATAAGCCTGCTGGCAACATCATATAATCCGTCTTCCCAATGAACATTCTATTTTTATTTATGAAGCTCCTGCCGGATGGCTTTTCCTATTTTTTCCAATGTATATGGCTTCTTTAAGTAACCACCTGCTCCGAGTTTCCGCGTCTCCTTTACATCCAGAGTCTCAGAAAAACCGCTTGCAATAATCGCCTTTTGTTTTGGATTTATCTTCAAAATCCGTTCATAGGTCTCCCGGCCATTGATGCCAGGCTCCATGATCATATCCAGAACAATTAAATCTACGGAATGATGTTTTACATATTCCACAGCCGCCTCTCCACTGGCGACAGACTCTACGCTGTAGCCAAGTCTTTCCAGCATCTTGCTTGCAATGATTCTCTGGTTATTTTCATCATCAACGACCAAGATTTTTTCACCGGAACCGGTGATATCTTCAAATTTAGTATCTTGTTTCTTCCCGGGCACTTCTTCTCTGGTAGCAGGCAGATAAAGCTCAAAGACAGTACCGCTGCCAGTTGAATTTACATAGATATATCCCTGGTGATCCTGAACCGTGTTCCAGACAATTGCCAGACCTAATCCCGTACCGCTTCGTCCCATCACTTTCTTGGTATAAAAGGGTTCAAAAATTCGTTCAAGATCATCAGCAGATATCCCTAACCCATTATCGGATACAGCCAAAACCACATACTCTCCTGCCCGGATATCATCATAGCCTTTCAGAGGCTTGTCAATATATCGGCTGCTGGTTGAAATAACAATGGCTCCCTCCCCATCGATTGCTTCAAAGGCATTTGAGACGAGATTCATCAGCGATTTCTGAATATGAATCTGTGAACCATTTATATTCAGCAATTCCGGTTCAAGGTCTGTTTTAACGTCTACCCGCGGAAATCTTGCAGCAAGTTCTCTGTACTCACCGGAATGCATATATGTAGCGACAATTTCGTTCAGTCCAATTGCCTCCATGCTTGTTGCCACTCCTCTTGAAACTGTGAGCAAATCTGAAACAACCGCTGAAGCCCTTTGACCGGATTCATGTATGATTTCAAGATGCTTCCTCATTTTGTCATCTTTGGGCAAATCCATTAAAAGCAGTTCCGGATAACTGACAACACCTGAAAGGATATTATTCAAATCATGCGCAACTCCGCTTGCCAGGAGCCCCAGCGCCTCCATTTTTCGCGATCGCTCAAGTTTTTTCCGCAATTCCAGTTTTTCTTTTTCCGCTTTTTTTTGTTCGGTTATGTCTATGGTAGTAATAATAGCCCCTCCCGAAAAAGGGGAAATGCATATGTACAGATAATTGTCATTGTAT
Organism: Desulfobacteraceae bacterium; assembly: GCA_011391835.1. Classification (GTDB taxonomy): domain Bacteria; phylum Desulfobacterota; class Desulfobacteria; order Desulfobacterales; family JAABPS01; genus JAABPS01. The sequence goes on along the minus strand of JAABPS010000014.1, from coordinate 3,633 downwards.
TTTCGTTCAGGGAATCGTTTAATCGTTCCTGTTTCAATTGCTTCAATCAATTCTGCGTGCATGTCAATTTCATGCCTGGACGCATAGTCTTTATACATGACATCACCGATCATCGGCAATCTACTTCCGGACTTGGCCTTTGCCATGTTATATCCGGTCACCCTTGCTTCATGATCCACCGTAATTGTTTCTATGGGATTATTCTCAAATAAAGCTCTGTAGCGTTCTTCACTCTCCCTTAATGCCTTTTCCATCTGTTTTCGCTTGGTAATATCAGATAAAATACCCACCGAACCGATAATTTTTCCTTTGTTATCCCGCCATGGAAAGGAATGGTCTGAAAGCCATTTTTCTGCACCATCTCTTGTTTTTATAAGATAATCCGCATGAAATTCATCCACCTTTCCCGATAAACGCTTTTCCATGAGCGCTTCGGCTAACACTTCACGTTCATCGGTCCGTTCAATTTTTTTAACAAGTCCCTTAAGTGTGATTTCATCGATTTCTGAAGGCTGATATCCGGTCAAGGCATATATTCCGGGACTCATATAATCGTATTTCATAGAGTCATATTTCAACCTGTAAAGCGCATCCCCTGTTGTCTCAACTAAAAAGCGAAACCTCTCTTCACTTTCCCTGCGCATGCTGTCTGATTTTTCACGCGATGGTTTTGTCTCCATATAAATACCCGTATCGTTTTAGAACGGATTTTAATCTATATGAATCCACGGGGGGTGTCAATTTTCAATTTCAATTCAACAGTTGACGTATTGGAAAATATCTCGTCACAAACTGTATTGACAAACTCCTGCGATATCCATAATCAATAGATACTATGTTGGTATGAAAAACAATGCAAATGGCATGAAGACATCTCTGGAAAAAATTTACAATGACTTCAATAAACGTGAGTTTGTTCATCCGGATCCATTGGAATTTCTATTTTCCTATCCATCCGTTAGAGACCGTGAAATTGTTGGGTTGATTGCCTCAGCTCTTGCCTATGGCAGGGTCTCACAGATTTTAAAAAGTGTTCATACAGTGCTTCACATGTTAAAACCGACTCCCTATGAATTCTTATTAACTTCAACCTTTACATCGCTCTGCAAAGCATTCAAGGATTTCCGGCATAGATTTGCCGATGGGTATCAACTGTCATCGTTGCTTATCGGAGCAAAAAATGCCATCAAAAAGTTCGGTTCGCTGAATCGATGTTTTATCCACATGTTTTCACCGGATGATCCAACGATTATCAATGCCATGACATTTCTCTCCAATGAACTGAATTCATACAGGATCAAACCCGGCCATTTGGTTGCTCTTCCCCAAAAAGGGAGTGCATGCAAAAGGATGAATCTTTTCTTGAGATGGATGGTCAGAAGCGATGCTGTGGATCCAGGCGGTTGGGAGGATGTGCCTACGTCCAAACTTATTATTCCTTTAGATACGCACATGTACAGAATAGGATGGAGACTTGGTTTTACCGCTCGAAAATATATGGATATGCAGACCGCTATTGAAATAACAGAAGGATTTCAGAAGGTTATTCCTGATGACCCCGTAAAATACGACTTTTCTTTAACCCGGTTTGGGATCAGAGAGGGTATGAATTTTGACGATTTTAATCGCTATTTTAGATAGCGTATTCTATTAATTGACAAATGCTTACGCTTGCGTCAAAGAAGAACCAATAGAAAATTATTTTCAGAAAGAAATACAACTTGATATGCAAAAACCAACTAAAAATAATATCCTTTTCATGTGCATTGAAAACTCTGCGAGGAGCCAGATGGCTGAAGGCTTTGCCAGAGAATTTGCACCCCACCATATAGGTGTTTTCAGCGCAGGAATCCATCCTGGCTTGAGCATTCATCCCAGAGCTGTAGAGGCCATGAAATCATACAACATTGATATCTCCCATCAGCATCCAAAGAAAATTGACGATCTGGCTGAGTATCGTTTTGATTTAATTATTACGCTTTGTAAGCATGCAAAAGAAAACTGCCCAAGCTTTGCCGGATCGCCTGCGGTTGTGCATTGGGATCTCAATGATCCTGCAGCCATTCAAGGAACAGATGCAGAAATAAAAGAGGCCTTTGCCGGAACAGCAAACGAAATACGATCACTGATTTCCGATCTGTTTAACAAGGGATATTTCAATGCACTTGTTCAGCAAAAAACAAATATGGACAGCATATTAAACAGCCTGCCCGAGGGGATTATTGCCCATGATCTTCAGAGAAAAATATTTTATTTCAGCGACAAAGCCGCAACTCTCACCGGATTTTCTCCATCGAATGTGATCGGACGTGATTGTCAGGAAGTATTTAACCCCAGACTCTGCGGATCGAACTGTTCGTTCTGTGACAATGCTACTATTCCTGAGTTGCAGCCTAAAATATATGAAACTGTTTTTTATGATGCGAAAGGTTTACGAAAAGAACTGGAGGTCTCATTTTTACCCCTGAACGATTTTGATGACAACGTCAAAGGGGTCATCGCCTCACTTAAAGATATAACCTACAAGAAATCACTTGAAACCCAAATCGGTAAGGTGAAGAGTTTCAGGGGAATCATTGGTCATGACCGGCAAATGCTTCAGGTCTATCAGCAAATCAAAGACATAGCTGTTTATGATTATCCTGTCCATATTTATGGAGAAACCGGAACAGGGAAGGAAATGGTAGCCCGCGCCATTCATAACGAAAGCGCGCGAAAAGATGAACCCTTTGTTCCAATCAATTGCGGTGCGCTGCCTGAAGGTCTTGTGGAAAGTGAGCTTTTCGGCCACGTGAAGGGTTCTTTTTCGGGAGCTATCCGAGACAAGACCGGCCGCTTTGAACTGGCAAATAATGGAACAATTTTGCTGGATGAAGTCTCCGAACTTAATAAAAACATACAGGTCAAACTGCTTCGCTTTTTACAGGAAGGCGTATTGGAAAAAGTGGGAAGTGAAAAGCAGATCAAGGTCAACGTGCGGATAATTAGTGCCGCCAATAAGGATCTTAAAGAGGAGCTTAAAAAAGAAAATTTTCGCGACGACCTTTTTTACAGGCTCAATGTCATCCCTATCTCTCTTCCGCCTCTTCGGGACAGAAAAAACGATATCCCTATTCTGGTTGAGCATTTCCTGAATCAAATCGCCGAACGATATAATCAAAAGCCGCGCAGAATTTCAACCGAAGCGCTGTCTTCCTTGATGGACTACGTATGGCCGGGAAATGTCCGAGAGCTGGAAAATGCCATGCAGTTTGCTGTGATTAAATGCAAAAATAATATGATTCAGATGGATCATCTGCCGAATGAAATCAATGAAAAGAAAAATAGATTCCCCCGAAAAGGACATTCCCGAAAACTGGACGGTGATAGGGTGGGCACTATATTGAAAAAAACCGGAGGAAATAAAGCCAAAGCAGCCAAACTTTTAGGTATCGGCAGAGCCACATTGTATCGCTATTTAAATGAGCATCCGGAAGCGATTCCGGAGGATCTTTAGATGGTTGAATTTGCTTCTGAATTACTTATCCCTTTCCGGAAAAGAATCATCCAGAGCAGATAACTGTATAATAATACAGCCGCTATTGCCAGAGCCTGGTAGTAATTACCAAGCGGGGCAAGCAGTAAAACGGTAAC
>JAABPS010000135.1 GCA_011391835.1 Desulfobacteraceae bacterium | reverse complement strand
CATGAATGATTTTTTTGTAATTTTGAATTTAAATAAGAGGGCACATATAAGAGACGAAAGGCGAGGGGGGCGAGAGGTGAATAGTAACGAGTAAAACCCAAGATGCATTGTCAGGTTTTACTCTTACCTTGTTACTTGTCATTCGTTATTCATAAATAACTTTAATTAAGAACAACCCCTGCGGCGGGGCAGTCGCTCCAGCGTGTTTTCTATCTTTTGAAAGAAGTATTTTATTAAAGTCATCCGGTGAAATTTTCCCAAGTCCGACATTGACAAGTGTGCTGACAATATTTCGTACCATAAACCTCAAGAAGCCATCCGCTTCGAGCTCAACGACTAAAAGGCCTTCTTTATTGTCGGCGATCTGTGCTTTGATCATGTTTCTGATGGAATGGGATCTGGGGCTTCCAGATCCCTCGAATGCGGAAAAATCATGTTTCCCTTTAATATGCTCAATGGCCGTGCGCATGGCGCCCACATGGAGTTCTTTTGAAATATGCCACACGTACTTCCTGAGAATGGCTGAAGGAAGCGGCTGATTGAGTATTCGGTAGTTGTATACTTTGCTTTTTGTATTGAATCTGGCATGAAAATCATCCTTTACACGTTCACAGGATAATATGACAATGTCATGGGGAAGCAGGCGGTTAAGGCCTTTCATGAATGTTTCAGGGGTTAATTCTGTATCGCACTTGAAATTCGCTGACTGGCCAAGGGCGTGCACACCTGCGTCTGTTCTTCCGGATCCCGTAAGGGAAATTTTTTTTGTTGTGATGATTTCCAGCACCTTTTCGATTTTTCCCTGAATAGACCGGTCCTCTTTCTGCCGCTGCCAGCCATGAAAATCAGTTCCGTCATATTCAATGGTGATTTTAAAATTTTTATCCACGGAGTTTTACTTATCAATCGTCACTATTTAACATATCTTCATATACTGAAATGGTTTCCCGTGCGGTTTTCTCCCAGCTGAACTGACGGGCGCGCAACATGGACTTTGTTTTCAGCTCATTATATAACCGGTCATCATCCAGAAGTTTTTTTATGCCTTCATACAGCTCATCAACACTTTCAGGATTTATTAATACCGCCGCATCGCCAGCGATTTCCGGCATGGATGAGATGTTGCTTGTCACCGTAGGAATGCCCAGCGACATGGCTTCAAGTACAGGCAGACCAAATCCCTCGTACAGAGAGGGATACACAAATATCCTCGCATTTTTCATCAAAATTGCTTTTTCATCATCGTCAATATAACCCGTAAAGAGTATATTATTCTTGCATTCCAGCGAATCGATCAGGTGAAATAAGGAGTCATATAGCCACCCTCTGGGGCCTGCAATAACAAGCTGATAGCCCCCGCTCTCCTTGCGCAGCTTATCAAACGCCAGAACCAGCTTGTCCAGGTTTTTTCTTGGCTCAATCATTCCCACAAAAAGAAGATATTCTTCTTGAATTTTGAATTTGTTTTTAACTGCGCCTGTATTTCTATCAGTGAATAAAGAAGAATCCCTATCCGGTTTAGCCAGGTTGATGACTTTTATTTTATCCTTCTGAGCGCCGGTTAACGAGATAAGATCCATTTCAGTGGATTTTGAGGAACAAATGATTTGATCCGTCATCTTGGCCGCAAGATGGATGCAGGCTTTAAAATAATATCTTTTTAAAAAGGTATGCAATTCAGGAAATTTGAAAAAAGTTAGATCATGAATGGTTACTACCCTTTTTCTTCCGAATGTCACCAAGGGAAACGAATAATGAATCGAGTGAATGAGATCTATCTTTCTAAAAATAAGAATAAAGGGAATAACCACCTGCTCGAAGAAGAACCGAAAAGGCAGGATGCGGAAAACTTTACTGTAGGTTTTGATAAAATTTATATTGGCTTTTTGAATATGCTCAAATGAATCTTCATCATTCTGTATAAGGATGAAGTACTGATGTTTGTTATCAAATTCCGCTATATGTTGGATAAGATTGACAGCATAGATTCCAACACCTGTTTTTTGTTTCGGGATTTGAGTGAGATCAATGAGAATGGTGTTCATGGAGCCGCTGGTATCCAATGGGTAATGAATGTTATTTTGTTCCTTTGATGGTAATGGTTGGGACTTTGTATCCATGCCTCCGGTTGATTAGATCAAATGGCCCGCATAATTTAATATCTTTGTAACCAAGGGTTTCCAGAGCAAGTTCGAGGAACGAAGGGGAAATTCTCCACCATGTCCAATATTGAGGATTTTCATCTTTAGGGTTAGCATGGAAACACATCACTGGCTCCTTTGAAGGATAATAGGCTTCAGAAATAATCAGTGTGTGGTTTGTATGCCGGTCTGCTTCGATGATAGCTCCCAGAGGATCTCTGGTATGCTGTAGAATCGATCCGATGAGCGTTACATCAAATTTTTCCAGGCCGCCGGGCAGTTGTTTTATGTGGCCATACACGGCCTTAGCGTTTGATTGAAAATATTGATGTGCGTACCAGTATCCTTTATGAAGCTGCAGCATAAATTCACGATTCGCTTTTACACGGTCAGGCGAAAAAGGGTAGGGGATTTGGTCCGGCTGATCATCCAGACCCAGATCAAATGAAACCACTTCCGCACCCCGTCTTTCCATTTCAAAGGAGAAAAAGCCGTTCGCCGTTCCGATATCAAGAAATGTTTTTCCTTTCATATCTTCCGGCAAAAGGAACTTTTCAAGCATGCTTCCAAGCTTATACTCCCACACGACATTATCTGCTTTTTTATGAAAGTCAAAATAGTGGTACCAGTAGCAATCGTTGATATCGATTGTTTTATAGGGTGATTCGGAAATGTATTTTATGTTCATTGCAGTTCTCTTTGGATTAATACAATAGAATACTATTGCTTAAACTTTTTTATAATAATTGATGATCGATTCCATGAAAAGAGAAAAAGGGTAAGAAAAAAAGAAATTCCTGAATTTTGAATCAGATTCAGAGGCTAGGAAAAGTTATTTCTAAGGACAAGAAATTGTAATCAACCGGCACTGTGTTTATTGAAGTAAAAGCATATATATGGGCGCCATGGGAACTGCTGACATCAATGCTTCATATGCGCCGATGTCTGCATAGTTGGGCGTGCCTGTACCCAGGTTTGAAATTTTTATCAGGTCCACACGAGAGGTAAGGACAATGTCCTGATCCGGCGCGGCATCACCATCTGCCCTGTCCAGACAGGGTGAATTGCCCATAAGCTGAAAATTGTCATCCAGGGTGCCTTGAGTATTATCTTCGCCATCCGGATCAATAAATAACGGATCTAAAGAAAAGCTACCTGTATCATCGACGATATTTACAGTTCCGTGCTGGTTGGTAAGTGTTTCCATGTTCGTGTATCTTATAGTTAGATCAGTAGTTGCATCTGTAAAAAATACATCGCTGGTTTCCTGATATTCGGGTGGAGGGTTATTCCATACTTGGGCATTTGCATGGTTTTCCCAGAAAATACAATTATATAAAAGGGTTGTAGGTACAAGGGTTCCCAAAATAGCACCCCCCCAACCATTACCACCAGTTCCGTTAGCACTATTTTCAGAAAATGTGCAGTTTTTAAAAGTTGCACTATAACCGGAATCGTAATGTTCGTTAAGACCCGCATGTAAACCAACAGCTCCTCCATTAGGTGCGGAATTATATATAAAAACAGAGTTTTCGACTTCTATACTTCTCGCGTAGGATCGAATAGCGCCGGAAATGATGGAAGCACTGTTACCAGTAAATAAACATCGATTGATAGTGCTGGGGCCTGAGAGTTTGTAATCTAAGAGAATTGCCCCACCATTTACTGCTGTATTGCCTTGAAATCGGCTGTTTTGAATATCCATGTGACAATAAAAGGAGTAAATAGCACCGCCTTCTAATGAACTTACATTACCTTGGAATAAGCATTCTTCAATGGTAACGGATGGTTTGCTGGATGATGCATCCCATTGACCGGACAAAGCTCCGCCAGCCTCCGCGCTGTTGTTATAAAATTCACATCCTGTTACACTTGCGCTGGTCGGATTATTCAGCATGACCGCCCCACCTGAGTGTGAGGAAGTATTTCCTGTAAATGTACAATTCGTAACAACAGGATTTGTATTCAGGCTAATATAAATTGCTCCTCCATATGGATTCGATCCGCCTGAAACAGAGTTGGAAGTAAACGAAGAATTAGTGATAGTCAGATCACTTTCATGCCCTGCGATTGCGCCGCCAAACGTAACGCTTGAGTTGCTCTGAAAAATACAATTATCAATCGTTGTAGTTTGACTTTCCTGATTTACACATATAGCACCACCCATGATGGTTGCTGAATTATTTGTAAAAGTGCAATTTGCAATTTCAGATGGAACCCTATCTATTAAAATAGCTCCTCCCAAACCTGTCCAGTCATTTCCTGAAGTCACGGCTTTTCCGTTTATCATAGTAAACCCGTCAATTCTTATGCCAGTCTGTTCTATTAAAAAAATACGTCGGGTTGAACTTCCGCTGATAATAGTTGGATGATCCGTAACATTTCGCTGGTTTCTATCCGTTTCATTCCCAGCGAACCCTCCGTAAAATTGGGAGCCTGATTTTGGTGTAAGTGTTGAGGAGGGCGCATAAGTACCTTCTGCGACCCAGAATTCTTCGTTTGTGTCTTTACCCGAAATAGCTGCCTGTATTGTGTTATATGCATTTTCCCAGGAAGAACCATCTCCACCGGGTCTGTCTTTGTCTATATAGACAATACAATATGCCTGGTCTATAAAGGCAAAACTTGTAAATAAAACCAGTATAAATATAATTTGTTTTATTATTGAGACACACAGGTGTCTCAGATGAAAAACCCGCTGAACTTTTGCTCGTATAATTTCCATAACCCTGCCTTGTTAAACAATGCCCATGAATCTCTTATATTCATCAGGTGCTTAAGATGGACGAGAAATATTTCATGGACTTCTCAGATTTTAAAACCATGGATTCAAAAAAATCAGGAAATTATACATAAGCAAAAATAATGCCAAATATGTTAAGTGTCTGTAAGTGGTATGATGAATTATTGTATAATGATTTCAGACGGTTTGGTTTTAACGGGTTATGACCACAGCAAGATTTGCTGACAAAAGTTGTCCCGTATTACCATATTCTTGCATTACAGAACCATTTTTCACAAATCCACAATAAGCCAGACAAAAACCTAAACCATCTTTTTCAACCACAGGGAAGATGGAAAATGAACGCGCGGATCATAAATCTCGATCACTTTTTTGAGCTCTTCAGGGTGGTTGTAGTGAAGAAAACTCTGGCACATGATGACCTTAACTGCTTTATTAAACAGCAGAAATGCTTTGACTAAAGCAGATTCATTCCAGAACAGATAAGTATCAAACAAATAGTGTTCTTTGGGAATAGCCGGAAAAGGAAATGGCATATCATGGATTTGGATGATAACGTCTTTTGAAAGGTTCGGCAGCACTTCAAGATACAAGTAGTCAACATCACTATCTTTTTTAGATATATGGCTGGAATCGATAAACAGGATGTCATTCTCAGAGAGTTGTTTAAAGAGAGATATATCAATGTCTTGTACTTGAGATTGGTGAAGTACCAGATTTCTTTTTTCGGCCAACTCGATCAGTTTGGTTGTTGAATAGGGTTCAATGCAAATTAAATTAGTTTTAGTGCTATTTGTTTTATTATTTTCCTGAATAGCTTTTAGCATGAAAAAACTTGAGACACCGGACCCAACTTCGATGATTTTTTTAGGTTTAAAATGACGAATCATCCGGTACAATATATGAGCCTCAACCTCTCCATAGCCATGTCCAAACCCCTGTGCATTGATGGTATCAAAATCAGGCAGATATCTGTTTTCGGTATTAAATTGTTCCAGCGCTTTTAGCAAATAAAGCTGTTCTGCAATATTCCAGTCAATACCCTCTGAACTCCCCTCGTGGTACCAGCGTTTAATGTTCGTTTTAACAAGATCTATATCCGGTAATGGGCTGTAAAAGTGGGTTGGCTTAAAAGGCATTTTGTAATGCTGTGAAAACAGCGTTTCAATATTCTGGATACCGGCCTCACGATCCAACACCGGAGCGGCGCCGTACCAAAGAATAAACAGTCTTGTTACGAATTGATTGATGAATCCGATTTTACGAATCTTCTGAATACCGCTTTTAATAATAGACTTTAGTATCATATTTACTTTTTTTGAAAGAAGTAATTGGGGTTTTTCGCTATGAGTACATAGCGTCCTGTTGCCGCTACTTCTTGAACCACGCGGCAAACCTCCCATCCTGATCCATCCGCGGAATCGTCGAACAGAAGGAATCCGCCGTTTTCCAGATACTTGTCGCAGTTTTCAAAATCTCTTTTTGCGAATTCATAAGAGTGGTTGCCGTCAATGTAACAAAAACTGATGGGTCCGCCCAGTTGGACAGTACGGCCAAAAACGTCTGTTCGTTTCTCAGAGTGTTGCCAGGATTCAAAAAATTCATCTGAAAACGCCTCGATAGTGTATGGCAAATCATTTTTGCTGAACAGTTTCGCGTTGCGAATAAATGAAGTTTTTGAAAAATCTCTATACTCCGCATGCGTGACATGTCTGGAATCGCCAAGCATGACATTCTTTTCCGATCCTTCAAATATCCACTTATCGCATGTAATCAGCGAATTTGTTTTCTGATACTTATCCTTGAGATAGGTCATCATATTGGTGGATAAACCGCAGAATGATCCGATCTCTACTATAGGCGAATGGCTCGACAAGTTTCTAATGGCATAGTCAAAACAAAATACATTGCCCCTTTCCAGCATTCCGGCATTGGCATACGAAAGCCAGCTCATGTATTCTGTCCATATTTCATTAACATTATTATGCAAAACTGTTTTATCTTTCTTTGTGATTTTATAAAATACGGCTTTTGCAGTACCGAAGAAACCATGTTCCTGATAGAATTTAGTGTATGTTTTCACTTTTTGAAGATTCATCAAAGTACTTTCCGTAAGCATCTTAAAAAAAGTCTATAAAGAAATTGATCTATCAACTGCTCTCCATTGATCCTGAATATTTCTACCGTGTGGTTCAATATCTCGTAGGAAGCGTCGAATAATGTCTTCCTGTGATATGGGATTGACAAACCTGAGAAACAGCTTTCCGCCGGCACTTGATAATTTTCTTAGAAACCGGGTTGTCCGGGTTTCAGGCGGTCTGGAATTCGCGGCTGCTTGAATGGCTTTCATTACTGCTTCAAATGTATATACCCAGAAAGATTTTCTGAAAACCAAGGGTTTGCCTGGGCGCATCGAATGAATGCGAAGCATATTCGTGTAGCGTCTCATGCCGCTGGCGTTGGTCTTCGTTTCCGGATGATCCCGGTTTGCGGCGAGGAATACAGGCAAACGCTTTGCCTTTAAACCGGCCATATGGAACCGCGCGAACCATTCATA
>JAABPS010000134.1 GCA_011391835.1 Desulfobacteraceae bacterium | reverse complement strand
CGTGGTTTCTGAATCAAGAATTGTTTGTATTTATATAGAAAAGGAGCCGTCACCTGAGACAAAACCCTGTCCCTATAATCCTGCTGCCAGTGTTCCTAAAATAGCCATTATTAAAATAAGAACCATCACGATATAATCGATGATCACATCAACAATTCGTTCAAACATAAACCCTCCTCAGATTGGCAATTGTCATTAAAATACTGTGTTGCTTCTTCAACGGAATCAAAAATGATCCAATCTCGCCAAATAGTTGAACCCTTCTTTTTCCTTGTCCGCTCAATTGTCGTACTTCCATGATACTCGTAATGGTCCTGAAAATTCGTATGATGGTCAATGGTTATCATATTTAACCTCCTTATTTTATTGTTAATAATGATAGAAATTTGGTTCGTTACACGTTATATTTTTTTATTCTGTCATTTTAAATATCATGTGCATTTGACAGATACGGTCAAAAACAAATAAAAAAATTCGAAAAAAATATAAAAAAATTTGACGGCTTCCATGTTAAGATACGAAAAACTTAGAACCCACCCATGAATAAGGAGAGGTGTGATGGCGAGAGGAGATCAGCTCGGCAGACAGTGGACAATTCTCCAGACATTAATTGCCTCACGAATTGGAAAATCAGCATCTGATTTGGCCAGAGAAATGAATTGTCATCCACGAACAGTGTATAGAGACCTTGAAGCATTGCAGATTGCAGGATTTCCGGTATACACACGCAGAGAAGAAGGAAAAAAATTGTGGATGCTCATTGATACCTTTAAGACACAGATTCCGATTCCATTAACCCTGACGGAACTTCTGGCGCTTTATTTCAGCCGTAACATGTTAAATGTTCTAAAAAATACTGTATTTTATGATTCATTGGCATCGCTCTTCCAAAAAGTAAAAACCACGCTGCCTCCTGATTATATTCATTATCTTGAGCAATTTGAGAAAAGCCTTATGGCCGGCCAAAAACCGTATAAACAGCATGGAGATTATCAGAAAATCATCGATGCAGTAAATCAGGCGATTGCCGGAAAAATTTGTCTTGAGATTACCTATTACACAATGAGCAGAAACCAGGAAACCATACGAACGGTTGCGCCCTATAAAATATGGTTTTTAGATGGCGCCTTTTATCTCATTGGATTTTGCCACCTGCGCAAAGAAGTTCGGTTATTTGCATTGGACCGCATTAAAGCGTTTCATGTTACGGATGAATCCTTTGAGGTGTCTGAAACGTTCAGCGTAGAGGACTTCATGAAAGCAAGTTTTGGAGTATTTCATGGGGAGTTGGAAAAAGTAAAGATTCACTTTGATGCTGACACTGCCGGATATATCAAGGAAAAAATCTGGCACGCGACTCAACGAATCCATAATCAGGACGATGGGTCCATTATCTTTGAAGCAGAAGTGGCGGGAACAGATGAAATACGATTCTGGATCATGCAATGGGGTGCCGGGGCAACAGTTGTTGAACCCGAATCGCTGCGGCAAAAAGTCAGGTCAGAAGCAGAAGCAATGGTTGATGTATATAAAAAAGGATCATAAATCATGACAAACGGTTTGCCGTGGTGACCCTATTGAACAGGAATATTTGATGAATGATATGAAAGAGCTTTCGCGCCTCATTGGCGAACTTAAAGAACAGATTGACGCCTGTACACGATGCGGCATGTGTCAATCGGTCTGTCCTGTATTTTCAGAAACCGGCCGGGAATCTGATGTGGCCCGCGGAAAGCTGGCCATGTTAGATGGATTGGTTCAAGAAATGTTTAAAAATCCAAATGGTGTCTCCGATCGGCTGGACAGATGTGCATTTTGCGGATCCTGTGCATTTCACTGCCCCGGCGGCATACATGTACTTGAAATTTTTATTAAATCCCGCTCCATTATCTCGGGTTTTATCCGACTGCCCTGGTATAAAAAAATTATATTCAGATGGATGCTCGCCAGCCCACGAATTTTTAATTTCATCATAACATTGCTTCAACCATTTCAAAAAGTATTCATCCGGCCGGCAAACCCCTTTATCGGTACCTCCTGCTCCAGAGTTTTTTCACCCATATTAAAACAGAGGCATTTTATACCCCTTGCGCCATTGCCTTTTCACCAAATGGTACCTTCCATGGATACCCCTCCAGGATCTGCGGGGATAAAAGTAGCCTTTTTTACAGGTTGCATTGTGGACAAATTTTTCCCCCATGTTGCAAAAGCCGCTTTAAACATTTTTGAGTATCATGGTATTGGCGCCTTTTTACCTGAAGGGCTTGGATGCTGTGGTATTCCAGCATTAACATCCGGAGATATGAAAGCCTTTCACCAGCTTATCCGTTCAAACATTGAAAAACTGGATTTATCCAGATTTGATATCTTGGTCACACCCTGCGCAACGTGTACATTTACCATAAAAAAAATATGGCCTCTGTTGTGTCAACATAAAGCGGAAACCCTAAAACACCGCATTGAAAAACTATCTTCTGTTACCATGGATATCAGCGAATTCCTGGTAAAGCATATCCATCTGAAGGCCAGCAGCGTTTCAAACCACCCATTGACAACCTTATCCTACCATGACCCCTGCCATCTAAAGAAATCCCTGGGAGTGTTTGCCGAACCTCGTACACTGTTGCGGTCAGTTGCCGGCTATACCCTGAAAGATATGCAAAACGCTGACCGGTGCTGCGGCATGGGAGGCAGCTTTAATTTGAATCATTATGAGATTTCAACTCGTATCGGTATGCGAAAGCGAGATGATATCGTGGATACAGGTTGCGCAGTTGTAGCCACTGGATGTCCGGCGTGTATGATGCAGCTATCCGATATGCTTTCAAAAGCAGGCGACAAAATTAAAGTCAAACATACCATTGAAATTTATTCTGAATCATTGAAATGATGACATATACATGGTATATGCCTCACAGAATTTTATACTCATAGATCTGTGCTGGCACTGAATTGATTACAAATGACTACTCCAAAAAATACAACCTGGAATCTGTCTTTCGTGATGATGTTGAATCTCATCGCCGCCCTATTGTTAATCTCCTGGCTCTGGCCCGTAACACGTACAGGGTGGGATTTCATCGATGTCTCAATTTTTACGGTATGTAATAACAGCTTGAAGACAGGAAAAGCATGGCAGACATTCTGGGCAATTACCAACTGGAGATTGTTTGATTTAACTCAATTTGTCCTGGTTTTCGGCATTCTGTGTTTTTTTGTTGATTTTATTTTTTCAATCGCTCTGTCTGCTTTCGATTACCAGCGCCCAAGTCCTACCAAAGTAGTTCACGGTGCTGTACGATTGTCGAAAACCATTATCTGGCTCATAACAAAAGACTCAAGCATTGCTTCTTTCCCGGGCGATCATGGATTTGTTTTAATATGCGCATCGGTCTTTTTTTGGCTAAAGGGTGGATTCCGGATTGGAATAGTTTCATCCCTCCTGTTTGCTCCATTCCTCTTTCCCAGGTTGATCGTCGGAGCGCATTGGGCAACAGATATTCTGGTAGGTTCAGTGGCTATGAGCCTCATTACCATCGGCTGGTATTTTGGAAGCCCCCTGCAGCATAACCTGCCGCTGGGGTTGGCAAAAAAACTGGAAGAAAATTTTCCTACAGCCAGTTTTTTTTCTAAAAGGAATTGCAAATGAAAAAGTTAACAGCAGATACCTGGGTATGGGCTATTGTGCAGGACCCGGATGGGAAAGAACAATTTTTGGGGCAGCACGATGCTTCGAATAATATTTCCTTTGTTCCTTTTTTTATTGAGAAACAGGAGGCAGAACAATGTTTATCGGGGTTGGTTAAAAAACCGGGACATAAATATGAAATTCAGGCCATATTATTTGACGAACTCAAATCCTTCTGTGCCAGGGAAAAAACCATGCTGTTTTTTTTAAATGGCGCTGGAGAAATCCTTGATAAAATTCAACCATAGAACCATAGGGATAATTCACTGAGAAATATACTGCCATGTTGACCAAAAGCGACATCATTGCCAAAGCGCAGTTCCTTGATTTTGAAGATATCGGTTTTACTTCTGCTGAGCCTTTTGATTCACAAAAAGAAGTGCTGCTTTCCCGGCAAAAAGAATATCAATGGGCCATTGACGCGGGCTTGGAATTAATAACAGGCATTGATCCAAAAAACATCCTGCCGGATGCCAAATCAATTATCGTTCTTATCGAACCATACTTTCGCGAAGCTTTTCCTGCGTCCATGGAAGCTCATTTCGGACGCTGCTATCTGAATGATGACCGGATCACCAAAGATGGTCTTGCGTTAAGAGTCAAAGCCTTTCGGGCCTTTCTTCAGGATAATGGGATAGACGCTAAAGTACCATCTCATCTTCCACACAGGCTTGCAGCAGCGCGCGCGGGTCTGGGCACATTTGGCAAAAACTGTCTCTTCTACTCACGAAAGACAGCCCGGCAGGGATCCTGGGTTCTGCCAATTGTCCTAATTATAAATAAGGAATTTACTCCAGATGAGCCGACCATAGATGTTGGCTGCCCTGACTGGTGTAGAAACACATGCCTTGTGGCGTGTCCGACAGGAGCATTGAAAGGGCCCCGCCATATCAATCCCCAGAGATGTATTTCCTATCTGTCCTATTATGGCCACGGTATCACGCCTATGGAGTTTCGTGAACCCATGGGACTGTGGGTATATGGATGCGATCGATGCCAAAACGTTTGTCCGCGGAATGCCCCCTGGCTGGCCACTTCGCTGCCCCTGAACAAAAAAGTTGCTGCTAAAGCAAAGGACTTTGAACTGCCCAGGTTGCTTCATATGGATACGCCATATTTCAAATCCAGGATCTGGCCTCACATGTTCTATATGTCTGCGGACGATATCTGGCGATGGAAAATGAATGTGGCTCGGGTTATGGGTAACAGTTTAGATCCCAAATATATTCCTGATCTCACTCAAGCATTTTCAGAAACTGACGATGAGCGAGTCAAAGGAATGATTGCCTGGGCGCTTGGCAGGATTGGAGGCGCTGAAGCAAAAAGTGCTTTGGAGCAATTTTTATGCACAGCCAATGGTCTGGTTCGTGAAGAAATATGTCACGCTCTGGAAAAACGTTAATAAAAAAACAGAGATTGGCTATATGAATCGATTTCTTCGTTTTATAAAACAACGACCGAAAAATAAGGACATCACTATTATGTCTTGACTTTTGGTATGCTGTCGGTATAGGTTTTACATACCCACTCAATTGAATCTCATTCGGATACGGATCAATTCTACAGACGCACTTCCTGCAGCTCATGATTTTTCCTCAGACTGGGTAAATATGCAATGGATTTAAACACAGATAAAGCGCCTCTATGTGGCAGCAGATTCTGTGGTAAGTTTCCGGGCACTGTCTTAAGGGTGTTTAACTTTTACGGGAAGAAAGGAGGAAAAAATGGCTGAAAGTGTTTATAAAATTATTGAGATTGTAGGAACCAGCGCCAAATCATGGGAGGATGCGGCAAAAAACGCAGTTGAAACGGCAAGCAAGAGTTTGAGAGAACTACGAATCGCAGAAGTCTCGAAACTTGACATGAAAATTGAAAAAGGGAAAGTCGTTGCTTACCGGACAAGAGTATCTGTTTCATTTAAATATGGCTCGGATAAGGAATAATAGTCATTGTCTTTAACTGCTCCATATCTGTGTAAAAAGGAAAGCGGCAAAGGTTAATGAATAGGCAGGATATCTTGTGCCGCTTTCCTTTGGTTGTTGAAGACAGCGGCATTGAAATGATTGCACCGCACAAAAAGAACTGAAAAAAGCGGAGTACCCAAGACGGACGAAAACTTCGTCGTTTTCGGCGCGGATGAAAAGTTAAACGCCTGTTTGCCTGGCTTCAAAACTTCAGACACTTGGTTGTGAGGTATGAATACCATGTTGAAAGCTTTCTTGCTTTGCCTCAGCTTGGATGCTCTATGATTTTGTTTCGTTTATTTTGAGAGGGCTTGTATATTTATTTGAAGCTGAAATGCTTAGTAAATCATTTCTGTAAGTTTCGATAAGATCCATAACTTGTGCCTGGGTGGATATCCGGGTCATAGATTTCCGGAAATGACTGCTGCCAGGCATTCCTTTGATAAACCATCCCAGCCGGCTGCGCATCATCTTGCAGGCAATTTCTTCCCCGAAATATTCTACAGAAGAGTTTAGATATTGCGTCATGCATTCAAAAAGCTTTTCTGTGCTTACAGAAACAGGAGGGTCTCCCCTGAATACAGCGATTACGTGTGAAAAAATCCAGGGATTTCCGATGGCAGCTCTGCCGATCATAACTGCATCACAATTTGTCTTTTTCTTCATCTGAACAGCATCTTCGGGAGTAAAAATATCTCCATTCCCGATTACAGGAATTACAACTGACTTTTTTACTTCTTGAATGATGGACCAGTCCGCTTTTCCGCCAAACCCCTGTGTGGCAGTTCTGGGGTGCAGAGTGATAGCATCAACACCGCACGATTCCGCAATTTTAGCAATTTTTAAAGCTTGAGTTCCTGATTTGTCCCAACCGGATCGCATTTTTATGGTCAAAGGAATTGTAATTGATTTTCGGACTGCTTTTAAAACCGCTTCTGCTTTTTGGGTATCTTTCATAAGCGCTGACCCTGATCCTGTTTTTAGCACTTTCTTAACAGAGCAGCCAAAATTGATATCTAAAATATTTGCGCCTGAGGCTTCCACGATGGCAGCGGCTTCTGCCATAATTGAAGGATCAGACCCGAATATCTGCACAGACAATGGTTTTTCAAGAGGGAGGCTTTCAAGCATTTTTTTGGTTTTCGTTGAGTTGTAGACAAGACCGTTCGCACTGATCATTTCTGAACAGACCAGAGGGCAGCTTGCTTCTTTGGCAAGCAGCCGGAATGGCAGGCTGGTAATACCCGCAAGGGGTGCAAGAATTACTGCATTATCTATTTGGAGGGTTCCAATTTTCATGTATCGTTTCCGATGATTATCCCTTTGTATATGAACTGGGATTTGCATAACAAAAAAGACAATTGTGATAACAAGGATGGAGATGATATGACCCGATGTCAATAGATACGCTACACCCGCAGCCATTTTTTACCCGTTGCCCTTTATCTGTTTGCAGAGAAATCGTCCCACCATATATCTCCATGAGAAGATTATTGGGAATACACGCGCTTTTTTTGATCCTGGAGGTTTGAGGCAGCCTCTGTAGAAGCTCTCTTTCGCAGCAGGTCAGAAGCTGTATTTTTATTTCATGCAATTGCTTTTCCATTGTTATCAGAATATCTATTTTTTTTTCAATGGGTGGATCTATGAATGAAAAGCCTTTCATGGAGGCTGTTCTTCTATTGATTTTAGGGTAGTAGTCCATGAAGCTGGTGATACATCTTTTGATCCCACATGCAGATGCTCTTTGAGAAATAAGGGGGAAATCATTTAAATTGTCCATAACGTTTCCAGT
>JAABPS010000133.1 GCA_011391835.1 Desulfobacteraceae bacterium | reverse complement strand
TTAAGTTCATTCCAGAGATTAATTTTTATTCAATTCAAGCAATGCATCGAGTTTTTTAAATACTTCTTTTGCCGTTATGAGGCGCATGCAGTGATCGTCATGATCCGCGCACCGCTTTTTATTGCAGGGCGCGCACGGGGCGCAGGTTTGGACAACCAGATGGTCGCACCCATACGGGGCAACCCGGCCCGGAGGTGTAGGGCCAAAAAGGGACACATACGGCGTGCCAACCGCTGCTGCAATATGACCGGGCCCGGAATCAGGGCCCACACCTGCCTTTGCTTTCTTTAGAACAGCAGCCAGCTCAAGAAGTGATGTTTTATTTACCAGGTTCACCAGATTGTCTGAATTCACCTGCGTTGAAATGGATTCAGCCGTATCCTGCTGTGAACGATCCCCAACCAGAACTACGGCATACCTGCCGGATGTTAATATCGTTCGGATCAGTTCAACGTAATGCTCCAAAAACCAGTCCTTTGACTGCCAGGAAGATCCAATAACAACCGTGATAAAGGGTTTGTTCATAGCCGAAACATCGCCGGGAAGATAAAGGTCTGGATTAAAATCAGAAAAACCAAAATCAATTGGATTGGGTTCCGGCAGTCCAAGATGCCGGGTGAATTTGAGGTAGTGAAGAAATTTGGGCAGGTCGTCTCCAAAGCAGTCAATGCGCTCATTATTAAAAATCCAGTTTAATTCCTTTGAATCATGCCTGTTAAATCCGATCCGCCGGCTGGATCGAGACAGAAAAGAAAAAAAACCGCTTTTTAAATGGCGCTGAAGATCCAGGGTAATATCAAAATGCTTCTGTTTCAGCTTTCGATAAAGGCCAATCACCCCCAATGCATTCCATGCTCTGTTAAAAACAATTACATGATCAATGAAAGGATGAAATTCAATAAGCTCCACCCACTTGGGCTCAACTAACCAGGTGATTTTGCTGTTCGGCAGGGTCTTTTTTATATGGGTAGCCACACAAAGCCCGCGAACAATATCACCCAGGGAGCCCATCAGGATAATGAGGAATGAAGCTGATTCGGATATACCCTGTTTTATGATGTTCGTCCCCATCCAGTTTATACGGTAAAAACGGTTTTAAGTTTTGTATCCATCATTTCCCAAAGCATATCCGGCAGCCTATGCTTCACAACCGCGCGTTTCCATCGCGACATGTATCG
Organism: Desulfobacteraceae bacterium; assembly: GCA_011391835.1. GTDB lineage: Bacteria > Desulfobacterota > Desulfobacteria > Desulfobacterales > JAABPS01 > JAABPS01. The sequence continues at coordinate 6,322 of JAABPS010000133.1, read as the reverse complement.
ATCCGCCAGATGGCGAAGCGCTCCTGTATAGAGCCGCCCTTTATCGAAGTCGATGAAATGAATTTGATTTTTGCTGTCCACCAGCACATTGCCCGGGTGTAAATCAACATGCAAAATTTTATTCTTAATAAGCAAAGAGAGCTGTTCAATCACATTTTCCATAACGATGCAAGCATGTTTTGCATCCGAGATCGCGAGCTCCGCCAGGGATTCATGAGTATCAATTTTTCGGGTAACCAGCCATGCCTTGTAAAAAGGAAATCCCTGATACGCATACGCAATGGGGTCTGGGGCATTGACACCGATATTTTTGACGGTCTGCAATACTTCATATTCCATCTGCCCCCGGGTCTTTCCCCATTTGAAATATCTCTGTTTATTAAAAAACCGGATCACGCCGCCACGAAAATACTGTTTTACAACAACCTGACCCAGACCCTGGACTTCTGCTGTGCCAATGGAACCCCTGCCTCCAAGCACTGAATCCGAAGGGCCAGGGTGCCGCTTGAAAAGATCCACCAGCATCGTTAGCTGTTGATCTGAAAAATCAGATGACGAACCGAATCTGTATGAATGATATTTTTTTATTAACATACTCATTGGATGTTCAGCAGTTTGCGCGCTGCTTCGATGACTTCTTCATGCGATAGATCATTCATGCAGGCCTCTGTGCCAGTTGGGCAGATCTGTTTTCCATGCCGATGGCAGGGTTTACAGGAAAGATCTGTTTTTTCAACCACACGGGCATTATTTTCCCAGGGCGCGAATCCGAATTCAGGTGACGTGGCGCAAAATATTGCGACATTGGGCACTTTAAAGGCCGAGGCCATGTGAAGGGCCATGCTGTCATTGCAGATGACCAGACGTGCATTTTTGACAATATACATGGCATCTGGGATTGATTTCCCTGCAAAATCAAAAACGTTTAATCCATTGGACACCTTGTCGTTTACTGTTTTATCCGACAGGGCGCCCAGAAGAACTACCGCATATCCTTTATCTAAAAAATATTTCGCCACTTCCCGGTAGCCTTGCCAGTGCCACATTTTGGTTTTCCAGGCACTTCCTGGAATCATAACCACATATTGACTTAATGTTGACAGGCTGTTTACTACATCTGCATCAACATCTTCTTTTGGCGGTGCGAAAAGTCTGAGCGTGGTGTCAAGTGAATCCAGCGAGGCGCTGGTTGACAGAATGAAAAGATTTCGAATCACATCATGATCCTTTGGATTTCGTTTGCATATCTGGTGATATACCCTGCTGAACCTTGCATTCTTAAAACCGATACGCTTCGGTATATGGCACAGCCAGAGCAACATGGAGGTCCGAAAGGAACGATGAAGCGAATAGACCACATCAAAATTCATGCGTGTGATCGTTCGTCTCATTTTAAGCATGCCGCCCAATCCAGCGTCATTGCCCCGCTTATCAAAGGCAATCACACCCTCCAGTAGAGGATCCCGCTGGACGAGCTGCGAGGACAGCGGCGTGGTCATCATCCATATCTTCCCATCTGGATATATCTTTTTTAAACCTGCAATCACAGGGGTGGACAGGATGGTATCGCCAAGGAAACTTGTTTGAACCAGAAGGATTTTCATTTCATCCGTTTCTCCCGAATTGCCGGGAGGCAGGGAGCAGTGTAGGAATTTGTCTATAGCTCCTGTGTATCATGTATTTACGATAAAGGGTTCCTGAATTGAATCCAGAATTCTAATATATTGAACTATCGAATTTATAAAGAAATTCTCTCTATGTGTCAAGTCAAGTTCTTCTTCTCGCATCTATTTGATGGTTACCAGATGATCGCCATTCATTGTTGAATCAGGAACGATCTTCAGTGTTTTCACGTTAAACCGGTTTTTAAGAATTCTGGTATTCTTGTTGTTTAACCCTCTCATCATGGAAATATTCTCTGGCCTCACCTTAAGAATTACCGTGTCCCGACTAAGCGTATGGGATTCAATGAGAGCAATGGCCGCATCTAAAAATATTTCCGAATACACCAGGTGCCCGAATGCAGGATGATACGGTCCTGCCAGAATGGAGGAATTCTTCATAAGATCTTCAGTGTCCTGAAGCCCCATGCGGATCACCCGGATATTTTTTTCTTTAAACAACAAATAAATATTTTTGACCAACGTTACGCAGGCATCCAATTCCAGAGGCGTATAAGCGCCCTGTTTATACCATGTTGCCAGCAGACTGTTTTTCAGAACAACGGTTGGGTAAACCCGCACAAAATCAGGAGAAAGATCAGCGATTGCGCTGGCAGTTTGAATCGCACGGTCGTCGTTGTCTTCAGGAAGCCCAATCATCATCTGCAACCCGATTTCATACCCCTCCTCTTTTAACCGATTCACTGCTGTGATGGTATCGGATGCCCTGTGCCCCCGTAAGGAGGCTTCCAGCACCCGATCATCCATGGATTGAACTCCCAGCTCAATGGTTGAAACAGGATAATTCCGTATCAATGAAAGATTTTCATCTGTAATTGTATCCGGCCGGGTAGACATCCGTATGCCTGCGGCCTGTCCATTTTCTATAAATTCAGATGCCAGCGAAAGCATCATCCCCATGCGCTCTGGATCCATACCCATAAAATTGCCGCCATAAAAGGCAATAAACGTATCCCCCCTGTGGCTGCCCTTATGGGCCAAATAGCTGGTGATCATTTTGTGAAGATTCTGTGCAGGTGGAAATTTGGAGGTAGCGCCAGTAATAGCGCGTTGATTGCAGAATGCACACTGATGGGGGCAGCCCATATTCGGCAGAAAAACAGGAATAATAAAGGGACGATTCATATTGTTTTGAGGGCTGTGGTGGATTGCTTCGGTGTTCGTTAAACGCCTGCCATCAGACATCTGTAGCATTTTTTGCCAGCAATTCAAGCGCTTTTTGCGCTGCGTCCTGTTCTGCAAGCTTCTTGCTTTTTCCCGTGCCTGTTGTGGTGATACCGCATACAGATACCTGCACTGAAAATGTCTTGTCATGATCCGGCCCGGTCTCATGGATTACATCATACAGAGGCATTTCATCCCCCTGCTTCATCTGAACCAGTTCCTGGAGACGGCTTTTATAATCCAGATGAACGCTTTGCGGTACAATCGGATCAGACAGCATGGAGAAATGAGAATCAATAACATCAAAAACCGCATCCAGGCCGCCGTCTAAATAGATGGCCGCAATCACCGCTTCAAAGGTATTGGCTAATATCGATTTTTTCTCCATCCCCTCTGTCTGCCGCTCTCCCTTGCCCAGCCGGATAAAAGCTCCCATATTTATATTGCGCGCTATTTCAGAAAGCTGTGTTTCATTGACCAGGCCTGCCCGGGTTCGTGAAAGATCTCCCTCGGTTAACTCCGGGTAGCGGTTCATTAACATATGTCCAACAGCCAGGTTCAGCACCGCATCCCCCAGAAATTCCAGACGCTCATTATCCTGCATGGCTGATTCCGGATGCTCATTGACAAATGAGCTGTGCCGCAGCGCTTCTTCAAGCAGGCCAATATTCTTAAAATGATACTTCAAGTTGTGTTCAAATAAAGATACAGACAGAGGTACATCATTGCATACAGGATGAGCCTCTATGGTATTATATGCATCAGGAGAGGATTTTTTTTTCATGGGTTTAGTGCGGGCTGGATGCTGCATCCATGAGTTTATCGTATAGAGCGTACGGCACAAAAAAATCGCCTTTTCCATAACCCATTTTTAAATCGGGTTTCAACGAACCATGAAAATCCGTACCCCCTGTCATCAGCAGATTGTATTGATCCGCCATGGCAGCATATTCGGCTACGGATTCTGGCGTATGCTCCGGATAATAGACCTCAATTCCTTTAAGCCCCATTGACTTTAAAATTTGAATCAAATGATCAAAAGGCAAATCAGTCGTTGGTTCAACCAGCCCCGGATGTGCCAGAACAGGAATTCCGCCCGCGTTGCAGATGAGCGCAATGGCCTGATCACACTCCATCCGGTATTTATCAACATAGGCAGGCTTTCCCTTTCCCAGATATGTATCAAAGGCCTCATTAATCGATGCCACATATCCCCGGGCGACCATCGCCTGAGCAATATGCGGACGCCCCATCTGGCCTTTACCTGTTTCAGCCATAACATCATCCATGGCAAGCGGCATGCCCAGTTCCTTTAATGTCTGAAGAATTCGCGGGTTTCGATTTTTCCTGGCCTGCTGAAGTTCTTCCAGCATCTGGTTGAGTGCAGGGTGTTCAAGATCAATGGCGTATCCCAAAATATGAAAACTGCCTGAACAGGGAAAGGAAGCAGGAGGATTGACGCTTATTTCAACTCCTGTCAGAAATTTAACTTCAGGCGGAGGGCCGATCCGGATGGCCTCTTTCGAACCGCTGATGGTATCATGATCCGTGATGGCGATCGCCGCAATATGAGAATCCACCGCCTGGGCAAGAATGTGCTCAGGGGAAAACGTTCCATCAGAGGCAGTTGAATGAATATGAAGATCTATACCCGCACGTGTATTATAATCCAAGGGCTTTTTCTAAAGCCTCCTCTTTGGATTTACAATCAATGCATTGTGACGTCACAGGCCTGGCTTTGAGCCGCTTAATTGAAATTTCCTCTCCGCAGGTTTCACATATTCCGAAGGTATCATTTTCAATGCGCTCAAGGGCCTGCCTGATTTTGTTGATAAGTTTACTCTCTCTATCTCGGATACGAAGCAAAAAATTCCTATCAGATTCAAGGCTTGCACGATCAGTTGGGTCAGGAAAATTTTCTTTTGAGTCAGTCATGTCCGATACCGTATCATCGGCCCGGCCCAGCAAATCTTCAAGCCTGCCTTCCATAAGCTCTTTGAAATATTGGACATCCTTCTTTTTCATGATAGTTGCTTAACCCCTCCCCCGATTCATAATAAATTTCAAAAATGGGCAAATTACCACAACCAAATTTTCATGTAAAGAACAAAATAAAAATAAACACAACCCGTTCAAATCAGCATTACGAAACATCTTTCAGAAAGGTTTCAAATGATTTTAAGCTGCTGATATTATAAACTTTGTATGGGTAATCCGCGGGCATCGTTTTTTTTAAAATACCCGCTAAAACAGTCCCCGGCCCAATCTCCGCAAATACCTCGACCTCTTCATTCACAAGCTTTTGCATGGAATCATACCATTTAACCGGGCTGCAAAGCTGCTTGACCATGATTTTCTGTATCTCCGCCGGATCATTGGCTGTATCGGCCGTCACATTATGAATAACCGGTTTTTTCGGTTTCGTGAAATCAATGGTGTGAACAAATTCAGCAAAATCCTTTTCCGCTCCTCGCATCAATTCACTATGCCACGCACCGCTCACTTTTAAGGGAATCGCCTTTGCGCCTTTTGAAACCGCAAGGGATGAGACCTTATTCACCTGATCGGGAACACCGGTAATGACAATCTGAGTAACAGCGTTATGGTTGGCCACAGACACCCCTCTGTCTTTCTGGACTTCCTTCACCAGCGCCTCTACTGCGTCAATGGTAAGACCCAGAATCGCATGCATGGTGCCCACATGTTTTACAGACTCCCGGTGCATCAATTCGCCTCTTTTAAACACCAGCCGTAAGGTATTTTCCTTCGAAACAATACCCGCAGCGCACAGGGCGCTGTATTCACCCAGGCTATGCCCAGCGCAGTAATCCGGCCAAATATCCTCTTTTTCAACTGCCATCAGGCAGGCAAGGCTTACGGCTGTGACTGCCGGCTGAAGATGAACGGTCATGGTCAGATCTTCCATGGGGCCGTTAAAGCAAAGTTTGGATAAATTTATTTTTGAAATGTCCGAGGCCATGTCAAAAAGTTCCCTGACAAAATCAAATTCCTGATAAAAATCATGTCCCATGCCAACCGATTGCGCACCCTGGCCCGGAAAAAGAAACACTGCTTTTTTCAATCTAAACCTCCTTTGATTTTTTTAAATGGGTCTTGACTAAAACAGAGGGTTTTCTCTGAACATTTTTAGTAACATTTTATACAGATTTTGGTTACGATAATTAAATCTAAACTCACATTCTTTTAAATGCAAATAAAAAGTTGAACCAGAGATTCCATAGAACTTTGTTAGTCTACCTTTGGCAAATGCCCAAAAGGACTCTATGCCGTTAATATGACTTGTCTTGGTAGCAAATTGATCCGCTCCATGGTTGACTCGATAATGCTTTTTATAACCCAGGTCAACAAGGCCATTATAGCCACGCCAGCCATCAGAATGAATAACGCTGTCCGGATCGACATAGCCGCGGATAATGCCTTGTAGCGTGGCTTTGGCGCAATCTGGGACGACTTCG
>JAABPS010000132.1 GCA_011391835.1 Desulfobacteraceae bacterium | reverse complement strand
CCCAATCTGAACTCTGCAATGCAAAAGAATATACAAAAGGAAATTTGCTCCTCTCTGCGGAAAGCGTTGATAACCATATGGTTCGACTGGCGCAAACAGACATCCATTTTGGCCGTTATATTCCGATGAAGGAAGTCATTGAAAAAATTGAATCTGTGACAGCAGATGAGATTTTAGATGTGGCCAGAAGCCTTTTCCAGTCAGAGCGATTCGCTTTAACGCTTCTGGGTCCTGTTGACGATAAAAACGCCTATGAAAGTTATCGTTCCAGATAAGTCAGCAAAAAACCGTATCATTATGACTTCTTTACGCCAGGTGTCATTTGGTGGTGTAACCTCTTTCTTCTTTGTTTTTCAGCAGATTAGGGAATAAAATATAAAATGATCCAAACGCCGGTTATTCAGCTCCGCAGAATCCATCCAGACAGGGACTCCGATCTCCCGCTTCCCCGCTATATGACGCCAAATGCAGCGGGCATGGATTTGGTTGCAGCCATCGAAACGGATATCTTGATCAAACAAGGAGCCATTGTTTTAATACCCACTGGTTTTGCAATGGCCATTCCAGATGGCTTTGAAGGGCAGATACGCCCCAGAAGCGGTATTGCCGTTAATCATGGCATTGGCATCATTAACTCCCCGGGCACCATTGATTCTGATTACCGGGGCGAAGTAAAAATCGCCGTTATTAATATGGGGAAAAAAGATTATACGTTACACCGGGGAGACAGAATCGCTCAGATGGTTATAAAAAAGGTTTATCAGGCAAGGCTTGAAGTTGTTGAAATGCTCGGTGAAACTGAGCGCGATTCGGGCGGTTTTGGCCATACAGGAAATTAAAACTCTTATATAATGGATCGGACTTAGATTGGCTTATTGAGGAGTGGTTTGAAACCTGATTATAATGTCGCAGTCTGCGTACTGAGCAGTGGCAGCAAGGGCAATGCCATCTATGTTTCAGGCGGTTCAACTTCGATTCTCATTGATGCAGGACTTTCGGGAATAGAAATCGAGCGCAGGCTTGCATCCAGAGAGATACCACCGGAAAGCCTGGACGCTATTATCGTTTCCCATGAGCATTCGGATCATATTCAGGGGGTAGGTGTTCTTTCCCGCAGGTTTGATCTGCCTGTATATATCAGCAGAAAAACAGAAATTGCAGCCAATCAAATGGGATCTGTTAAAGATATAACGTATTTTGAGTGCGGTTCGCCCTTTCAGATAAAGGATCTAACGCTGCATCCTTTTTCTGTTTCACATGATGCTGAAGATCCGGCAGGGTTTACGGTCGGACAGAACGGAAGTAAGATTGGTATTGCAACGGATCTTGGCCATTTAACAGCCATGGTTAAAGAGCATCTGAAAGACTGCTCGCTTCTTGTACTTGAAGCAAATCACGATATAGACATGCTCATTGATGGCCCTTATCCGTGGCCCATCAAGCAAAGGATTCGGAGCCGAACAGGGCATCTTTCCAATGAGTCAGCAAAAAAATTATTGGCGGAAATCCTGCACGACAGGCTGGAACAGGTCATTCTTTCTCATCTGAGTGAAGTCAACAATACGCCTCAAAGGGCTCTGAGCGTCATCGGTCAGGCATTTACGAAAAGTAAAACAAAATTAAGCGTTGCAAAACAGGATGTTAGTACTGATATGTATTATATCCGATAGTTGGATTTCATTGAGAGATGATCATTTGATGATCATTTGATGCTCCGCCAAAGCAACTGCAAAAGACATGGTTGAGGGAATTAAAAAACCCAGAGAACGATTTGTAGAACCAGATATTCAAGATTGACGGGCAAGCACGGGTGGTCTTCCCACAGAAATGTTCTTGAGAAATTCAGCCATTAAGGCGAGCTCATCGACTATGGGATAGCTGAATTCACTACGCTTATACTTTTCCAGCTGTTTTGTAAGACTTTTCAATAATATCTCACTCGCCTGAAATAGCTTTTTCCTTATTTTCTTTACACTGCATGACTCATGACATGCTCTATGATTTAGTGCTGAATTTGTTCCGGTGAAGCCATATCCACTCTGGCCGGCGTTTCACTTTGGGGACTTTTGGATACCCTTTTTGTCGCCCTATCAGGACCATCGTAGCCAGCTTGAAGTCCTCCGGCAAGCCGAGGAGTTTTTCTACTTCAGCCTGGTCTTCAGCCCATAAAGTGGAAGGGACAATTCCCAAACCCTCTGCTGTGGCAGCCAGGGCCATGTTCTGAACGCACATCCAGGCGCACCAATGATTGCCAGGGCCTTTTTTGTAACACACCGCCACGACTGCGCAGTTCGCATAGGCATTTCTCTGGGACAATGCAATCACTTCCGGATGAATTTTTTGATTCTGCCGGTATTTATGCTCTGAAATCCTTTTGATAAGTTCAGGATCATCAACAATAATAAATTCCCACGGCTGCCGGTTATCCGGCGATAGCGCCATAGACCCTGCCATAATTATTTTACGCAGTGTTTCTTCTTCCGGGGCCAACGAAAACCCGCGAATAGTCCTTCTCCGGTTGATTGCTTCATACAGCTCCATAGCCGTTATCCTTTTTGATGTTTGACACAAACATGATGTTTATAACTGGAGTCATGGCTGTCCAATTAGATCGGTATTTCTTCCAGTTCCTCTCTATTGCTTAACCACAAGAACTGCTGTGCCGTCGAGTGCTCGCACCAGCTTTATACTGGGATCTCCCAGCACAAACTCTTCGGCTTTGGACATTTTTTTACGTCCAATAACCACAAGATCATACGTTGCTTTTGCAAACTGGTCGATGATGCCATCCGCCACAGTAGGATAGGGTGTTTCCACAAACAGAAGCTTGATTTGATCCAGCCGGAAACCGGCATCAACCAGTTTAAGACGCGCCTTTTCCATGGCTTCCTTGATTCGAGTCGGGGCATCCTGCATGAATTTTTTGCCCATCAATTCTTCACTGCCCGTGGGTTTTCGGTAAACATGGAGCAAGGTGATGCTGCTCTGCTCCGGACAACTGGCGATTTGGACCAATGCATCCAACGCCGACTGTGAGCTGGATGATTCATTAAATGCCATGAGAATAGAGCCTTTCACATCGCGCCTCCCTTTTGGGAATAGTGTAATATTAAATGGCCTGCGCTATATTGACTTCAGATATCCGTGGAGATCTTCCACGATTTCCTGTGCGCTTTCATAAAACACATTGGCGCCCCTGGAAAAATGCAGTAATATATTGTTCAGCATCGGTGGTATATAGGGATAGAGTTTTCGCAAGTCCACCAGGCGCGCCTTATGCAGAATGGAAAAATCTTTTTCAGTCAGTTTTTTGCCCAGATCTTTATAGGTATAGGTGTCTGTGTTGATCATGTAATTATCGTGAAATCCCTTGCCGATGGAATAGATCAGCAAGTTGCCCAGACCGAAAATATCCAGTCCAAAGGGGTTCTCATCCAATTCAAAGTCATAATCAAAGTCGATCCACACATATCGTCCCTCGCTGTGCGTGACGATCACATGATCATTTCGGATATCTCCATGCCTGAACCCATGGGCATGCAAAAACCCAATGGCTTCAATGGCTTCAATGATATGGCGAAGAATATCGGGCAAAACTGTCCAAAAATAGTTTTCATGCTTCATCTTATATTTATCAATATAATTTAGCAGATTGACTCCCCGCACAATGTCTAAGACCCTCACCGGATTGCCGCGGCTGTCGGAATAGGTTGTGCCGTGCATGAAAGAAGGATGATCCTTGACCAGCTTCAAAATATCACTCTCCTTGGCCGCATCGCGGAAGCACCGCACTTTCACACCCCCCAGGCTTGTCACAAAGGTTTCCGAAAAGGCCAGTTTAATGAGTTTGCGCTCCTGGGTCTGGCAGTCAATCACTTTCTTAACCCAGAATTTAGGGTCTTCAATGCAAAAACGATATTCCCGTTCTTCGCCTTTAACAATGTAGCGGTGGCCTTCAACCAGGATTTCATCACCTGGACCGATGGAAAAAAAATCACTGGTGTCTGTAACCACACGACCTTCAGGCGCCATCAGATGCCTTTGCGCATGCGTGGTGGCAAACTTGTCATGGCGCCGCACACCATCTGTAAAAAGTTGCGCAAACCGGTTTCCTGAATTACCAGACCTAAATGAAGCGATAGTACGGCAATGGAATCCACATCATCAGAATTCAGTGCAATGGATTCACTATGGTAAATACGGAGCAGACCCACAATCGCCTCACGGCTTTTGATGGGAAACGAGAGCATGGAGCGGATGTTTTCTTCTTCAGCCGCTTCCGGATACTGCACCCGTGGGTCATTTCGCAGATCCTGTATGAAAACAGGTTCGCCTTTATCAAAGGCATCATCCCGGACATTTAAAAATACCGGTCCCTTTTTTAGATAGTTTTCACTGATACCCCAGCTGGCCACTCGAAACAGTTGCTTTTCTACCTCATCATACACCAGGATGCTGGCGCCTTTCACCTTAAATGCCCGCGTAACACCCTCCACAAAGTGAGAAAACAGGATATTCAGATCCTCATAGGTGGATATGGCACGGCTGATGGCCTTGAATTGTTTGAGATCGAACCTTCTGTCTGGCTTCTGACTCATGGCAAATCCCTTCGGTTTGTTCAATATGGGTTGAGTTGCGTTATCTGTTCAAGATAAAAAGACGGCTTTATTTCATAGCCGGATATGATTTTTTAGCACAGGAGTTCCGGCACGGATGTTAAAATTTGTGGCCTGTTTTCAGCGCCGTGGCAGGAATAACCGGAACGGCTACCGCAGTTTGCAGCGAATGCGCTCTTTACAGCAATAAATATAAAAAATCTGCTCTTTCATGTCAAGCCAAATTCAGCCGCATGATGCTGTGGCAGGGATGTGTTTTCTGCCTTTCCTGGATGGTCTTCTTTTCATCCCGTCCTGGCTTCTATCGGATTAACACGGGCATTCCCATAAGTGGCCAAATAAAGTAGCAAAATACCGCCAGCACCACCATAAGCACAATGCTGGGAATCAAACCGTAAAGGAAGAATTCCCCGGCCGTAAATTGCTTGCTCTCATAGGCAATAGCATTGGGGGCTGCACCAATAAGCAGGTTAAATGGCATGCCTGCAGTAGCAAGCGACGCAAAGAAAATAACGTGGGGCGCTACTCCCAAATAGTTGGCAATAACCAAGGAAATGGGAAGTGTAATGGCAATGGCCGCCACGTTCATGATGAAGTTGGTCAGAACCAGGACCAAGAAGGCGATAGCCAGTACAAACAACAGCCAGGGCGCTTTCTGGAACCAGGTGACCCAGCTTACAGCCATCCATTCAGCGGCTTTGGTGTCATACAGACAATAGCCGATACTCATGGCCCCGCCGAACAGCAGAATGATGTTCCAGGGAATGTTTTCCATTTCAGTAACCTCGAGGATCTTGAAAAGGAAAAAAGCCAGGGTGGCTACCATCATGATGGCAGCCCGGTCCATGTCTTTGAAGAAGGGAATGGGAGAAAAGGACTTCATCATGAAAAGAAACAGCACCACACCCACCATGATGATCACAAACTTTTCCTTGGAGTTCATGGGACCCATTTCCTTGGACAGATCGTGAACCCGTTCACTCAGCCCGTGGATTCGATCTTTCTCCGGTTTGAAGATGAAGATAACGATAAGCCAGATAAAAAACACCATGAGCAGGCCAATGGGAACCATGTAGTACGAAAGTTCAAAAAAACCGATTTCTGTACCACCGGTGAATTTTTTGAACATGCCTGCTCCGGCAACTGCCCGGGCTGAACCCAGAAACGTGATGACTGATCCTGCGCCCGCTGTCCAGGCCATACCAATGAACAGACCCTTTCCGAATCTGGTAGGCTGGTCCGAATCGCTATAAAGGGAGTGAATGGCTATGAGCAGGGGGAATATAGCCGCAGCCACAGCCGTGTGCGCCATGATCAGGGTCATGCCGGCAATGATGATAAATGTCCCCAGGAGGATGTACTTGGTATTTTCACCCACAACGCCCAGCATCTTATAGGCCATGCGCTTGGTGAGGCCGGAATGGGAAAAGGCAAGACCCATTACCATGGAACCGAAAATGAACCATACAGAGGGGTCGAAAAAGTCCTTCAGTGCCTCATCCGATGTCCGGATTCTGAAAAACACCTGGAACAGCCCGATGGCAATGGCTGTTGCCCCAATAGGCATAACCTCGAAAATCCACCACACTGCTGCCATGAGAAAGAGCCCCAGAGCCATTCTCCCCTCAGACGGAAGGGGAAAGTGTTTTCCAGACGGGTCCACCGCATCCGGCAATTCATCCATGAAATAAAAAGTGAAAAACAGAGCCAGCCCCAAACAAATAAAGAATAGCCTTTTCCAATCCACGACTATCTTCCTGGAGGTTTTTATCTTCTCGTGGGGCATATCCGGCAGACCGGAACCTGCTGTCGTCTCTATATCTGTCATATCAAAATATTCCTTATTGTCTCTTAAATTTTAAGAATGTATGTCGATCAGCTGCAGTCAAATAAATGGCTAACAGCCTGATATTTAAAGGTCGTAACGTAGAAAATCCCCCCTTAAATGTCAAGTCAAATTCGGCTGTACGAATAATAACAAATAACATGCTGTTACGATTTGCCTTTTTTAACTATCCGGGCCAGCTTGGTTGTTTCTTCAGAAAGCCCAAAAACTGACTTAAGAACCTGATTCGGTCGAACTGTCCTTCCAGAGGTATTCAACATTTTCATCCGTAACGTATCTTTTCCGGTTAATTTCATTGAACAAACCATCTCTTTTAGTTCAACCTTTTTGATTTCCCCCTTTTTATTGACACGCTCAACAATAAAGGAACTGGTTTGATTAAAGGCTATTAGTTTTTTTTCATCAAATTCACCCCTATCCAGATGGACAGAATATTCTACTTCTGTATTTTTTGGTGTTTTTTCCTTCAATGGCACTGAAATACAATCAATGACCTGCAAGCCTTTTGGAAGTTGACTGTTAAACCCCTCTTTGATTTTCTCCGTAGAGATATCTCGGTTTGTTGTCAGATAAAAAAACTCTTTTTCACTTTCAATGCCTATGGGCAGTGAATCATCAAATGAGACTCTGGGCATTGGGTGAAAACCTTTTGAAAACATGACAGGTATTCCAGATCTTCTCAAAGCCCTGAACATGGTTTTGACCATCTCCAGATGTCCTAAATACTTGCCCTCCCCTTTTTTTGAATAGAACACCTTAAACCTTTTCCCGGCGGTGGTGTTTGTACTGTAATCAACATTTTCCTGATCTTTGATTTCATCCGGGTCTTCATCAAAATGATAATTATCATATACTCGTGGTTTAATTTCCTCAAAATCGCACACGCCACAATGATTGCAATCACCCAGCCTGCAATCCGGTGTTTTTTCGCCGGTATCCTTCAGTAGGGCTTCACGAATTAAAAATTCCTTTTCAACTTTCGTATCAATATGGTCCCAGGGCAATACGTCGTTAAACGATCGCCTGCGTGACATAATTAAATCAGTATCAATCCCTGAATCAGAAATAGCTTCCATCCATAAACCAAAATCAAAGGAATCAGACCATC
>JAABPS010000131.1 GCA_011391835.1 Desulfobacteraceae bacterium | reverse complement strand
GTACACGTCGCAACGGTCTATGACTGCGAGAACAATCTGAGCGCGTGTGCGCTTTTCAGATTCCTTTACACGCTTGTTCAACCGCGAACGATCCTGGTCGGTCAAGGTTCGTTTTGTGATAACCGGTTTGAAAAATCGAAAAAAACCATACCAACTATTTTTGGATTTTCTTTTCATTTCAGCCTCGATTTTTTGTTAATGAATCATTTATTGCCATTTTTTATCAAATATATCAACCGCCTCTTTTGCTGCCCGAAAACAGGCTTCCAGGGATGCCCCCCGGATATAATCTCCGGTGAGACCTAAACCTGGTATATTATCTAATGATCCTCTGATCTTCTCCATCACCCTGTGGTGAAAAGGCGTGTATGAGCAAAGGCCGATCTTGAAGTGTTTATATACAAAATCCTGCCTCATATCTTTTGAAACCGGAACATACCGGCTTAACGCTTTTTCTGCCAGATCAATGACATCTGACGGCTCGGAGTTTTCCGAAATCATCTGTTTTGCTTTGCTGCCGCTAAACGTATATCGGACAATGTTTAAATCATGGATGCCATAACATCCCGCATTGCTCAGTTCGGTGTGTTTGTCAAATACAATAGCCCTTATACTGGGATTAAATATGTTTTTTTTATACTGGACAACCGCGAGGGTAACGGGATTATATTGAATTTTATCTAATTGTTCACTGAGATCAGGAAACGGTTCTTTTAAAATTGCTGATGAAATAATGGCCGGTGTGGCAACCATCACGCCATCATAATACAGATGTTGAATTCCCTGAGAGTCTTTGACGATGACTCCGGTTATCTTCCCATTGTTTTTTATTAATCTCTGAGCGGTTGTATTGAATCGTATGGGCACGGATTTTTCAAAGTCTTTAAACAGATGAGACATGCCATATTTTAGCTGGTCATATTTATCCAGCACCATTCGAACATTAGATCCGAAATTTCCCAGATAATAGCTTTCCGGCTCAGTGCCGTTCATGCGCATAACAATGGGTCTCAAAAAATAGTCATTAAACCTGGAGGTAAAATAAGCAGTTATTGGTTGATGGTCATATTTGGATGAGAGTCCGGCGAAATAGGGACTATCCAGAAATCCATTACGGGGATCTTTTTTAACAGCCCATGCGAGCCGGGAAAATTTTATAAAATTGCCAATTCCGATAAGGCTCATGAGGTTACGGATAGAGGTTAATCTCTTTTCGCTATCCAGAGTAAAGAGTTTTCCATTTTGGACAGTGGATGAGTTAATGCCGAAAAATTCCAGTTCGTAGGTTCCCATCTTTTCCATGAACTGTCTGAACAGAGAGTATTTTCTTCCAATATTTTTCCCGCCAATATCGATCATTTTGTCCTGGAGCTGGATCGATCCTGCCCTGCCGCCAATGGTTGAACCGGACTCTATGATTTCAACGGCGTAACCCTTTTTCTTCAGAAAATAGGCTGAAGCAATACCGGAGATGCCGCTGCCGATAACAGCTATCGTTTTTTTGTTCACCGCCATTTGCCGCCTGTTTTTATAACACCCGAATCCGAAAATCCTGACTATACATAGAAGCATATATTGATTTTTCTACTGCTTCTGTTAAATTCATAAATGCGACAATGCCTTCGAAACTGCCCAATGGCTGGCCATGCTGATGATAGGTTATTGAAACAGGTACATGTGCACAGCCTTCCTGCATATTCGGCGCCTGTGCCTTAATTTCAATGAATACGTCTGAATGAGCGGTGGCGAATTTTGAGAACGCAATGTCTCCTTCCTTTAAATCGCCATAGGTATTTTTAAGGAAGTCAAATTTTGCCTTTAACCCGCAAATTGCCAATTGTCTGCCGGCTTCGAGCATCATCATCCCTGGGATGTGGGCGCAGGGATGCTCATAGAAATATTTATGGTTGACATCTACAATCATGCGAGATCTCATGGTTTGATTTTTGTCATCATATTCCGGGTGCGTGATGAGAGCGTTTTCCGCATGCTTCACCTGGACAAGGTCAGGGGTAACGGCCCGGAGTTTGTTTTTCCGTACAGTCGTTTTTAACTCCTTATTATTTTTATCTATCGTATTAGCTGTAATCAAAAAAGTAGATTTGCCATTGGCAACCTCTTCGCCGGATTGAAACAGGTTTGATACTGTTTTTGCAATCAAAAAGTCTTTTCTTTTTTTATACGCTGCGAATTCAACTGTATAAAGGAATGGCTCGGAATATTTTGGCAGGTAGGGTTTTTTATCCAGAAAATTCAAGTCAATGCTGATGATTGTAAAAGTTACATCCAGGTTTACATTAAAAAATAAATGACAAATCGCTATATTGGACTGCCGGGCAAGCTCAACCACATACGTGCTGGCACTTAATCCTGATATTTGATCATTGTAAAGGCAGTGGTTCGTGGGAAACAATACATTTACTTTAAATATTCTGTCCGATGCTGCTTCAATACTTGATATAAACACATTCTCCGAAAAATTTTTATGAACAAATTCTTTTTCAATGCGATGGGCGTTGGTGCTGCCGTTTTTCAATAGTCGAGTGTGAGCGGTCATACGTCCTCCTCTGAAAATAGGGGATGTCCCCTGTTGGTAAGAATTTGCTTAGAATTAGAACATCACAGAATCACAATTGTATTTGATCGAATCCTCTTAAATGAAATTACTACCCTTTGATGACGCCGATAGGTCTAATCTGCGCTACTTTTTTTGAAATCCCGGCATGATGGACTACATCAACCACCTGGGAGACATCTTTGTAGGCTTCTGGCATTTCTTCTGCAAGCGTTGATCTTCCTGTCCACCGGACAATAATACCCTTGTCTTCAAGTTCACGGTTTATGGATCTTCCCCTGCTTGCTTTTTTGGCTGCTGTTCTGCTTAACACACGCCCGGCTCCATGGCAAGTCGATCCGAAGGTTTCTTCCATCGCTTTATGGGTTCCTGCCAGAACATACGACGCCCGGCCCATATCCCCGGGGATGAGAATGGGCTGACCGGATTCACGATATTTCTCAGGTACATCCGGATGTCCTGGGGCAAATGACCGCGTAGCTCCTTTTCGGTGTACACACACAACCTGTTCCTTTCCATTGATTGCATGTACTTCTTTTTTAGCGATATTATGGCACACATCATAGATCAGTTTCATCTGAAGCGCTTTTGGCCCCATTCCAAAAACCTTTTGGAACACCTCACGGGATTTGTGCAGCAGCATCTGCCGATTGGCCCACGCATAATTGGCAGCGCATGCCATGGCGTTGTAATAGCGCAAGCCTGCTTCTGACTGGATACGGGCGCAGGCAAGCTGTCTGTCTGGAAGATCGAATCCAAGACGCCCGATCTCTTTTGCCATGGAAGCGAGAAAATCATCACATATCTGATACCCAAACCCTCTGGAGCCGGAGTGAAGCATGACGGTCACCTGGCCCTGGAATAATCCGAAACAGTCAGCAATTTCGTTTTGATAAATCGTTTCAACCACACCAATTTCCAGAAAATGATTTCCTGAACCAAGCGTACCGAGCTGATGTTTTCCCCGCTCCAGAGCCCTGTCGCTGACCGCATTTGGATCGGCATTTTCCATACATCCATTATCTTCGGTATTCGTTATATCCTCTTCTTCGCCAAATCCGTGGGCAACTGCCCACCGGCTTCCCTGTCTGGCAACCTTTTTTTCTTCTTTAACGGACAGTTTCAAAGTACCGGTGGACCCAACACCTGAAGGGATATCTCTATATAAGGCATTGACCAATTTTTCAATCTTTGGCTTTACTTCTTCCTCAACAAGAGATGTCGCAGCCAGGCGTACGCCGCAGTTGATATCATACCCAACGCCTCCCGGAGAAATTACACCTGTTTCCCAGTCAAAGGCAGCCACTCCTCCAATCGGAAAGCCATAGCCCCAGTGAATATCGGGCATGGCCATAGATGCCTTCAGAATGCCGGGAAGTGTTGCAACATTGGCCACCTGCTGAAAGGCTTCTTCAATATTTCCTTCTTTCATCAAGGAGGCACTTGTGTAAATACGCCCCGGCACGCGCATGGCGCCTGTTTTTGGTACTTCCCATATATAGTCACTGAGTTGTTTAAGTTCCAAATTATATTTTCCCTTTTAAATAGTTTTGGCGTTTTGGTTCAGGAAATTTTTCAATGGCATACCTGAGCATGGTCCTGGGCATTTTCTTATAATGCGCTTTTAGGAAAGTCTCTTCTGCTTTCATGTCACGCTTTCCTACTTCCCGAAGCATCCATCCCACTGCTTTATGAATCAGATCTTCCTTATCTGCTAAAAGTTTCTGTGACAGATCAAGCGTATCGGAAAACTGATTGTGTGTTATAAAATGAAATGTCGCAATAATTGCAATCCTGCGTTCCCATAGATTGCTGGATTTGACCAAAACGTAAAGCAGCTTTTTACTTCTTTTAATCAAATAAGCACCTACAATGTGATGCGCGGATACATCAACCAGATCCCAGTTGTTTATATATTTTGTGTTGCGCATATAAAATCCATATATATCTTTTTTTGCGTTTTCATCTCCCCTGGTAAACTGATTCAGGAGTATCAGCAGTGCCAGCATCCTCTCCTCGTGTATTTTAGACGAAAGAAGCTGGCCGCACTCGTTCAAGGACAGGTCAGCATATTCTTTTGACAGATTCCTGAGTGCCGGGATTTTTACTCCAATAAACCTATCTCCTTCCGCATATTCGCCGGGGCCGGTTTTAAAAAATCCCTGCAGGATCTTTGCCTGTTCCGTATTGGCCAGTATCTTAAGTTTTGCTCGAATTATTTGAACGGACATATTATCATTTCTATCCTGAATTTTAAAGAGATTGACTGTCGATTAATTCTAAACATCAAATATGATTTTTGAATTCCATCCTTCTGGAGTTTGTTCAACACATACCTGATGATACGTGACGGCCTTTATCTCGTTTTTGATTTCATGGACATCCGGTTTAAACCGATCATAGGTTACAACAGCGGTCAGATTTTTATCGGAAATAAATTGAATATCCACTTTTTTTACCAGCATTTGCTTCCCGTTCCATGCATACAGCAGTTCTCTTAACCAGTTCACCATCAAATCGGGCATGTCCAGCGCCTGCACTTCAAGCGTTAGGGTTTTTTCCCCTGTGAGCCTGTGCGTATTTGTTATCAGATCAAATAATGCCAGTGCAGCATTTGCAAAGAGCTCTTTTTGATCCGCACCAGTCACCTGAATGCCGAAATCTGCCGTATGGTTGATCAGTGTATACGTCATCGTATTTTTATTTATCGATCTGGATAATTTCTCCAGTGCGATTCGTACTATATCCACCCAATGCTTCAACGCGCTTTTTGAATTCCTGGGAGTTTATGGCTTCAAGCAGTATTTGAATCTTTTCAGAATCAAAATGCTTTTCCGGTATGACCAGATCATACTGCTCTGTGACAACGGGGATGAAGTCAAGTCCAAGCGCTTTTGCCGCAGCATATATTCCAAGGCCCACATCCACACTGCCATTTAACACGGCAACCGCCACAGACATATGGGTAAACTCATCATTGTCGTACCCCTGAATAGACGATGGATCGATGCCCATTTCTTTAAGTTTATAGTCAAGCAGAATCCGTGTGCCGGATCCGGGCTGCCGGTTAATAAAGACAATATCGGTACGGCGCAGATCGTCAATGCCTCGTATTTTTTTTGGGTTATCCGGAGGAATAATCAACCCCTGATCCCGCAATACCAGATGAACCAATATCACAGGGATGTCCGGCAGGTGTTTTTTTATGTAAGAAATATTGTAGGAGCCATCTACTTCATCGAGCAGATGAGATCCTGCAAGATGGCAGGTGCCCCGTTTGATGGCCATCAGACCACCCAGACTTCCCACGTGACTCGACGAGAGTGTTATATCTGGCTGTTTCGCCCTTATCTGATCCGCCAGAATATCAATGGTGTTGTCATGGCTGCCTACCATGATAATCGTATTTCGAATAGATGAAAGGGGGCGAAGCAATTCGGCAGTTACCGGTTGATTTTCATTCAGGCCTTCTATGTGATTGGGGATTCGTATGATTCCATCCGCCTCGGTAATGCTCGTAATACATCCCGCGCCTCTGGGCATGGGAATGGCGAGGACTCTGTCATCTACCGTTCCAAGCTTGACCCTGAGGAATTCTTCTACGCCAAGTTTGGATGGAATTTTTCGTACGGGCTGGACCTGAACCACAGGTCTTTGGGGTTCCGGCTGCCCAAGAAGTTTATAAATTAAGGGCCGAACAAACTGTTCAAACGCCACAATGGCAGATACAGGATATCCCGGAATTCCAAATACCGGTTTTTCATTTATCTTGCCGATAATGACAGGCTTTCCAGGCATAATAGTTACGCCATGAACCAGCACTTCTCCCATGCTGCTGATCACATCTTTGGAGTAATCTTCACTGCCGGCTGATGACCCCCCCACCATGATAATGATATGATACTCCTTTGTTAATGACTCTCTGACTACCTGCTGGATGAGCTCCGGGTCATCTGTCAGAAGGGTATTCCGTGTATAGGTTCCGCCGCAGGATTCCACCAGTTTTCCGAGAACATACGCATTGGTTTCAAGCACCTGCCCGGGTTTTAGGTTTTGAACACCGACTTTCTTGAATGTATCAGACTGCCAGTCTACCAGCTCTGAGCCGGTTGGAATGATCAGAACCTGTGGTTTTTTTTTGATGTTTACCGAAAAAACGCCGCCCGAAAGGAGTGCTCCAACACAATAGGGAGTAATTTTATGATTCTGAGGAAACAGCAGTTCAGTGGCTACGATGTCTTCTCCCATCTTTCGGACATGCTGCCAGGGAAACGTAGGCGCTTCAATGACAACCCGTTTTTTATCCAATGCATGGATATGCTCAATCATAATAACCGAATCACATCCTTCGGGCATTACATGGCCTGTATTGACATAAAATGCATTGTGTCCGATGGTAAGCTCCTTTGGATGGGTTTCGCTTGCGCCATAGGTGGTCTTGGCGTTTACGGCTATGCCGTCCATGGCAGCTGAGTGAAAATTGGGTGAAGACAGAGCAGCCGTTACAGGGCGGGAAAGGACCCGTCCCACGGCATCTGGCACGGCGGTGGCTTCATCGGATAAAACACCGGATAAGGCAAATTCTCTGTCCAGTATCTCCTTCGCTTCTTCCAGCGTTTTCATTTTTAAATAGATATTACGGCTTGATTTCATTTGTCTCCTTAAAATGGAATAACTTGAACTTCTGTGTCCTTAGCCAGCCCTTCTGTATTGATTCCTATTTCAACCAGGCCATCGGATTTTACCATGCTGTTTATCAAACCGGATTTGCCGAGTATGGGTTCCGCCCACATGACACCATCTTTTTCAATCAGTTTCACACGGACAAAATCGGTCCGGCCGCTGGCTGAAGATATATTGCGGCTCAGACGGGCGGGAATTCTGTAGGAGCGCCTGTTTTGTTCTTTACAGCCTCTTACATGATCAATAAAAGGCCGCACAACCGCTTCAAAAACAATCATAGCCGAAGTAACATGTCCGGGCATCCCCCAGAACGCCTTGTTGTGAATGTTGGCAAGAATTGTCGGTTTCCCCGGGCTGATAGATATGCCATGTACCAGGATGCTGGACTTTGGAAGGGATGAAAGCACTTCCGTTGTAAAATCTCGCATTCCCACAGAACTTCCCCCTGA
>JAABPS010000130.1 GCA_011391835.1 Desulfobacteraceae bacterium | reverse complement strand
AAAGATAAAAGCGAGAATAAATGTGCTTCTCCCGCTTTTTGTTTTGTGTGGTACGCCCGGCAGGATTCGAACCTGCGGTGTTCAGCTCCGGAGGCTGACGCCCTATCCCCTGGGCCACGGGCGCGATGGTATTAGAATAGTGTATTGGGTTTTTTCTGTCAACACTGAAAAATCAAACCCCATGAATGTATGAAAATGTGTCCGGTATGCGCTTTTTTTTGGTAGTGGCAGGAAACATCTGTGCAAGCGCATGTTTTGCTTCACCCACCACATAAAGCGAGCCCGCAATGCATATCGCGCGTTCAGGCGATGCATGTTTGATGGCATATCGTATGGCTTCGCCAACATCTGGAATCATTTGTATGTCTGTAATCAGTTTTTTTGCTACAGGCAGAAGTTTTTCAACAGGCAATGCCCGATCAATTTTCGGGCTGGTTAAAATTACCTTCGCACATACAGGAAGAATAGCTCTGAGCATGGCTGTGTATGGCTTGTCGTCGAGTATGCCGACGATAAGCGTAATTTTTTTGTCTGCAAGGTCATCCCCCAGAAATTTAGCGAGATTGCGCGCACCCATCAGATTATGGGCGCCGTCCAATATGACTAACGGGTTTTTTGAAACCACTTCCAGTCTGCCGGGCCATGTGTGAATCGAAAGCCCTTTTTGTATTTTATACAAAGAAAGATCCGGTATTTTTTTCTTTAAAATTTCGCACGCAGCCAGCACCAGGGCCAGGTTATCAATCTGATACTCTCCCTGAAGTCCGGCCTTCATATTTGTCCATGTATGCTGCATGCCAGAATAGGTAAACGTTCTATCCTGATTTTTCCTTACTTTAAATGCTTCTCCCAGAAGATAAAATGGCGCAGATTTATCATGGGCAATTTTTCTTAGAACTGAGACAGCGGTTTTTTGCCGGGCGCCGGTTACAACCGGCACATTTCGTTTGATAATTCCGCCCTTTTCGCCTGATATTTCGGCAATGGTATTTCCCAGATATTCCCTGTGTTCAAGTGAGATATTTGTAACGATGGAAAGCACAGGCTGAATAATATTGGTGGCGTCTAGACGACCGCCCATACCAGTTTCAATCACCGCGAAGTCAACCTTTTGTCTGCCGAATTCATAAAATGCCATGGCTGTGGAAAATTCAAAAAAGGTGGGTTCTCTATTTCCCTGGTGAACTCTGCTGATCGCTTCATAGGATTCAACCACATGTGTATTGGAAATAGGAATATTGTTTATGCAAATACGCTCATTAAAACTTACCAGATGGGGAGATGTATAAAGTCCTGTTTTGTATCCGCACGCATACAATATTGAAGCCAGGGTGGAGGCTACCGATCCTTTGCCGTTTGTTCCTGCGACATGCACGCTCAGAAACTTCTGGTGTGGATTTCCAATGCCCTTCAGAATCTCCCGGATGGTTCCAAGGCCGAGCTTGATTCCAAACCGTCTGAGACCGAACATTTTTTCGAGGCATTGGATGTACGCACGCTGTTTTGTCATGATCATAAAAAACCCGGCAGTCATTATATAACTGCCGGGCTGATTTTTAAGGCAGGTTCTTACCTTCTTCTTGACGCCGCGATTCTTTCTCTGCGCACGGCTTCCCGCTGCTTGCGCCGTTTGAATTCGCTTGGTTTTTCATAGCTTTTTTTGAGTTTCAGACGTTTGAAAAGGCCATCATTTTGAATCTTTTTCTTCAATATCCGCATGGCCTTTTCAATGTCATTATCATAGACCTTGACTTCAATATTCTTCAAATCTCTCGCCCCCTTTGTTCCATCAACGCCATCTATCTGATGGTTATTTTTTATCTATGAACAGGTAAAGTAATATAAATGATGTTTGCTGTATTGGCAAGCGAAAATATTCACCTGTTTTTTAAAGCTTTGAAATCAGCTCATCGGTTACTTTTTTTACACTCGGCGTGCCATCCAGCGTAATGTATTTAATTTTTCCTTCTTTTTTTGCAAGATTCTTGAAGTAGTAAGCGGATGCAAGGGTTCCTGAGTCCGAGTCATAATAAATATCATGGCGCTTGTTAATGGCATCTTCATCCTGATCATCGGATCTTGTTTTCAGCTCTCCGCCGCATACACGGCATTTATCTCCATCCGGTTTAATGGCGTCAATATAAATATTGTTCGGGTGATTGTTGTCATTAACACAGAGACGCCGCCCCATGATTCGTTTTTTGGCGATTTCACGGTCAAGGATAATTTCAACAACAATATCAAGACCCATATTGGCTTTTTTCAGGGATTCATCCAGCTTGATTGCCTGATTTTTATTCCTGGGAAACCCGTCGAGCAGCCAGCCTTTTTTGCAGTCAGACTGTTTTAACCTGTCCAAAATCATGGGGATCGTAATTTCATCGGGCACCAGATCGCCTTTGTTGATATATTCCTTTGCCTTGGTTCCGAGTTCGGTTCCTTTAGAAATATTATCCCTAAAAATAGCGCCAGATTCAACATGAGGCGTTTTATATTTTTCTTTTAAAATTGCACCCTGCGTCCCCTTGCCGCTGCCGTTTGGCCCAAAAAATAGAATATTCATTTTCACGTTCCTTTCTATGGAATAGATTTATTGTGTGTCGTTTTCAGGATGAATGCTATCCGTCCATCCAGGTTATGTTATTTTTCGGCATTACTATATAAATGATAGCACATTGTCAAGAGTTGTTGATGGCTTTATGGAAAAGTATAGTGCCTGCATTTCGCTGAACCCTTGCTATTGTAATTTCATTCAGTGTCCTTTTTTAGCATAGTTTTTGCGAGAATGAATGCCTCTTCTTTGGTTTTAATTTCATTAGATATTCTCGCCTCTTCCACCTTATTTAGGATTATTTTAAATACAGGTGAAGGGGTCAGGCCAAGTCCAGCAATGAGGTCATCACCGGTCATGAGGGGCGATTCCTGGCTTTTTGGTTTGAAATCAATAAAATAAGATCGAATGATGTTAATGGCAAAGGTTTCAAATAGTCTGCCCCCTTCACTATCTTCTTTCTCTTTTCCCTTAAAATCTGCGATGGCATGCAGTAAAATATCAAGGGAGTTATCTCTGCATTTCATGAAAAAACGGTTAATTTGTTTTTGTTTCAACTTGTTATTCTGATGAGAAATATAGAGGGAGAGAGGCCGCAGGTGATTTTTGATAATGAATTTTACGTACTCAGTTTCCTGAACTGAGAATCGAAGCCGACGGCAGATGGCTGCTGCCATGTCAGCGCTGATGGATTCATGGCCGTGAAATTTAATTGTCGATTTTTCGTCTCTGGTTTTGGCGGCTGGTTTGCCAATATCGTGAAGCAGGATTGCAAATTTGAGAAGTGCGCTTTTCTCCGTATGTATAAATGGATGGAGAATATGGCGGTGTTCGGTTATGAACCCGCTGTTTTCGTCAAGCAGTAATTCAAGACACTGTAATGCTTTCATGGTATGGTCAAAAACGTCATAGTGATGATACCTGTTTTGAAGGCATTGCTTTAATGCCATAAGTTCCGGGATGATTTCGAAAAGGATCTGGAACTCGGCCATTTTTGAAATAAATGAGAATGCGTTTGATGTAATTAATAGTTTTAAGAGTTCAACCCGTATCCGTTCTCCGGCTGTGCATTGGATACGGTTTGCATTATTTTTAATAGCGGAAGCAGTCAGAAGTTCGATCTCAAAACCAAGGGATGCGCCAAACCGAAACGCCCTGACCATGCGTACAGGATCCTCAATAAACGCGTCTGCTGAAACCATTCGGATGGTTCTATCGTTGAGGTCGTTCAACCCCCCTACACAATCAATGACTTCTCCGGTGGATAAGTCAACGGCCATGGCATTAATCGTAAAGTCCCTTTTTTTCAGATCGTCCTTGATAGTTGATCCTGCCCCGGAAACGATGTCCGCTGTAAGGTCGTTTAAAATAACGCGGGTAATCATTTTCCCCGGTTTTCCGATTTTAACAATGCGGCCTTTATGATTGGCCGCAATCATTTCCGCGTATTTTCCCGGGTCCGAAAAGACCGCGATGTCATAGTCCGTGGGAGATTGACCGAGGATAAGATCTCGTACAGACCCTCCCACGATGTAGGCATCCTTTATTTTTGGAAAAATAGTTGGAATTGGTTGAATCATACGCTAATAGTGTTTATGGTTTTAAAATGTGTTGAAGATAATACTATCATATTTTTACAGGATTATATATAGATTGCAAATATCCTTTTAAATGAAATAATTGGCTGAACAGGCCGGATATTTTTAGGAAAAGCAAAAATTGAGCAAAATATCGTGAAAGGGCTTGACATCTATATAGGTATGGTTTATTTTGCAGATCATAAAAAAGGGATTTAGCCCACCAATTGGAGAGAGAATACCTTAATTAGTTCTTCAAATATTAATCACTACGCTTTCATATTTTCCTTAACAGCAAGCACTGATCCAGTTTAACACTCTTCTGAATAAGGATTCTTTACTAAGGTATTAACTGAAATTTCGTAGTGTATTCAAATTTGCGAATTTGTTTATTTCCGTATCGGTGGTTTATCAAACTATTTCCATGTGTAAGATCTTTGCATTATCCGATGTGAACTGCATGTTGAATCACAACGAGTGAACTAAAGGCAAACAAGAAAAAAATATTAACAGATAAAGAGGTAAATTGAATGAACGTTGCTGAACTTAAAGAGAAAAAAATCAGTGAGCTGGCCCACATGGCAAAGGATTTTAATATAGATGGGGCAGCCGGAATGAGAAAGCAGGAGCTTATTTTTGCTCTGCTTCAATCGCAGATTGAAAAAAATGGGCTTATTTACGGAGAAGGGACTTTGGAAATACTGCCGGATGGCTTTGGGTTTTTACGCTCACCCGATTATAATTATCTGCCGGGTCCGGACGATATTTATGTATCCCCTTCCCAGATACGGCGATTTAACTTAAGAACCGGTGATACTGTATCCGGCCAGATACGTCAGCCCAAGGAGTCGGAGCGGTATTTTGCACTGCTCAAAGTGGAGGCAGTGAATTTTGAGGACCCGGAAGTGGCCAGAGATAAAATACTCTTTGACAATTTGACACCGCTTCATCCTGACAGAAAAGTCAATCTTGAAAATGCCTCTGATAATTACTCCACCCGGATTATGGATCTCATGATTCCCATTGGGTTTGGTCAACGAGGCCTGATTGTTTCACCGCCCCGGTCCGGAAAGACAATGTTGCTGCAAAACATTGCCAACAGTATCATTTCCAGCCATAAAGATGTGGTTCCCTTTGTTTTACTGATTGATGAACGACCCGAAGAAGTGACGGATATGCAGCGATCTGTTAATGCAGAGGTTATCAGTTCAACATTTGATGAACCCGCAGAAAGACACGTTCAGGTAGCGGAGATGGTTATTGAAAAAGCCAAACGGCTGGTGGAGCATAAAAAAGATGTTCTCATTCTTTTAGACAGCATTACACGGCTGGCCCGGGCGCATAACTCCGTGATGCCATCCAGCGGGAAAATTCTTTCCGGAGGGGTGGACTCAAATGCGCTGCAGCGGCCTAAACGGTTTTTTGGCGCAGCCAGAAACATTGAAGAGGGAGGAAGCCTTACCATCATTGCAACGGCCCTCGTTGATACCGGCAGCCGTATGGATGAAGTTATTTTTGAAGAATTCAAAGGCACTGGCAATATGGAGATACAGCTTGACCGCAAGCTCTCGGATAAACGCGTATTTCCGGCCATTGATATCAAGAAATCGGGCACCCGAAAAGAAGAGCTATTGCTTCCTGAAAAGGTGTTGAACCGGGTCTGGATATTACGAAAACTGCTTTCTTCATTAAATACTGTTGACAGTTTGGAATTTTTGCTTGAAAAAATGAGCGGAACAAAGAATAATGAAGCCTTTTTAAAATCCATGAATACATAAAATTGAATAGGGGGTTGAAATTACAATGAAAAGTGACATTCATCCTGATTATGCTGACACATCGATTAAGTGTGCGTGCGGAAATATTATAGAAGTGGGATCCACAAAGAAAGATATCCGTGTGGAAATCTGTTCCAATTGCCATCCTTTTTATACAGGCAAACAAAAACTTGTTGATACGGCTGGAAGAATTGACCGTTTCCGCAAGAAATATGAAAAATTTGATAAAGAAAAAAATAATAAATAAAACCCGCTGGTCTTTCGTTGAATTTTTTGTTGAACATAAGACCCAAGCACTGAAATCCTTTTATCATATCTGCCTGCATGAACACTTCCCTCACCGGAGTTCTCCCAGGAAACTAACAGGTTAATACGAACAATGTTTGATAAGCTTGAAGGTGTAGAAGAGCGTTTTTTAGAAATCGAGAAGGTTTTAAGCGATCCCGCGGTTGTCAATGACCGCGAGGCATACCAGAAATATACGCGGGAGCATGCCGATCTTGATGAAGTTGTGGCAGCGTTCAGAAAATATAAACAGACAACAAAAGATCTGAATGGCAGCTTTGAACTGCTGGAGGATAGTGAGCCGGACATCAAGGAACTGGCAAAGCGAGAGATCGAAGCGCTTACTGCAAAAAAGGAAAGCCTTGAAGAAGAACTCAAAACATTGCTCTCCCCAAAAGACCCCAATGATGATAAGAATGTTATTGTTGAAATACGAGCAGGGACAGGCGGTGAGGAAGCGGCTCTGTTTGCCAGTGACCTTTTTCGGATGTACAGCAGGTATGCGGAGGATAGAAGCTGGAAAGTTGAAATTCTCAGCCATCACGCAACCGGGGTGGGTGGTTTGAAAGAGATTATTGCCTTGATTCACGGAAAAGGTGCGTACAGCCGTTTTAAATTTGAAAGCGGCACACATCGGGTACAGCGTGTACCGACAACAGAAGCACAGGGAAGAATTCACACATCCGCTGTCACTGTCGCTGTATTGCCGGAAGCCGATGAAGTAGAGCTGCATATTGATCCAAATGAGATCAAGGTTGATGTGTACCGGTCAACAGGCCCCGGCGGACAAAGTGTGAACACAACCGATTCCGCTGTTCGTTTAACCCATTTGCCAACGGGTTTGGTGGTGACCTGCCAAGACGAAAAATCTCAATTGAAAAACAAGAACAAGGCGATGAAAGTGCTTCGTGCACGGCTGCTTGATAAAATGATTGCGGAGCAGAATGAGAAAAGGTCAGAAGAGCGAAAAAGCCAGATAGGCAGCGGAGATAGAAGCGGCAGGATTAGAACCTATAACTTTCCTCAGGGAAGAGTGACGGATCACCGCATCGGCCTTACATTGTACAAACTCGAAGATATATTAAAAGGGAATATCGATGGCATCATCGATGAGTTGATAACATATTACCAGGCACAGGCATTGCAGAATGCAGAATCCGTTAACGTCCGGTAATCCCAACTGGACGATCCTTGAACTTATCAAATGGACCACCTCCTATTTTACATCCCGTGATATTGACAGCCCGCGGGCGACTGCCGAAATACTTCTTGCTGATGTGTTAAAAATTACCCGGGTCGATCTGTATGTACAGTATGATCGTCCGCTGACGCCCAGCGAATTGGATTCATTTAAAACGCTGATCAAAAGAAGAGCTCTCCGAGAACCGGTGGCCTATATACTGGGCCGTAAGGAGTTCTGGTCCATGGATCTTAAGGTGACGCCCGATGTTCTGATCCCGCGTCCGGAAACAGAGTGTCTTGTTGAAGCGGCTCTGACCCATATATCGGAAACGGATGGTGAAAAGACAGAAACGATATTGGATC
>JAABPS010000129.1 GCA_011391835.1 Desulfobacteraceae bacterium | reverse complement strand
AACAAGACGCCTGCTGTCTGCTGCCTGGCACTGAATCACCGGTATTATTTTAGGAAATCCGTCAGCTCCGATGTAGGATATGAACTTCAACGAGTCGAGTTTATTAAACAGGTCTTCGGCAAAATGTTTGAGAATACGTTGATCTTTATTTGTTTTCATTGAAGCTTTGGCCAACTTTGTTAATAAGGCTGCTGGAATTATTTTGGTCATAGGAAGTCGTTGAGGCTGGGTAGTTTCAACCAGATCCAGATAGTGAACTGTATTAATGCCAAAATATGCATTATATCTGAACATGGGAAGCTCGTTAAAAAATTCGTATTCAGGACCATCGGTTTTTTTATGCGTCCATGTTGCCTTACCTCTCCACATTTTTCTGTCAAGCGACATAATTAAAAAACCAACGTTCGGATTAGTTTGTATGAACCACTTACTTAAGCCCACGCAGAATTGTCCAAGGGCCAGATGGGTGGGATCCGGAGCCATTATGCTGGTGATAAGCGTTATATGAACCAGGCCATCTGGATTGATCGTAGAAATCAAGCCAACTTTTTCAGCAGGTTCGAATGCCTTCATGTCCTGCGGATCAAATGAATTTTTTGTCTTCATGGATTACCTCCAATAGTTGAAGATTGTATGCTGATACGTTATGAGGCTTTGGAAACCTTATTCACATCCGGTGGTTCCAGCCGGGCGACTCCGCTCCAGTGAACGATATCAGGATTGACGCCGGAGCGGCGTGCAACTTCGGTTAATTCATCTATCACTGATTTCTGAAGAAGCTCCTTGTCTTTAAACGGCCAGTGGAGTCCGAGTCTGATGTATTTATCTTTGCACAGATTATTAAATGCACACAATTCCCAGCGGGCGACCGTGCTTCTCAGATGCGATGAAATGAATTGGCCAATGCCGCGGATATTTTCTTTGCGCGCCGTGGCATCCGGGATAAGCGGTGTTCGGATCCAAAGCGTTTGCGGATAGATATGGGATTTCATAAATTGGGCTGTAAAAATAAGGTTTTCAAGAACAGGGTCTAATTTACTTCCGGTAAAAGTGATATGATTGTCAGGATCGATTTCTTTAAGATCAAATAGAACCATGGAAGAATAGGGGAGGAGTTTTTCAAGAGAGTTTTTGGAGCACACACCGCAGGTGTCCAGAGCGGTGTGGATCCCCAGCCCACGAAGCCTTTGTAACAGCTGACCGGCAAAATCTGCCTGCATGGTCGGCTCGCCTCCGGACAGAGTAATGCCGCCGCCTGATTTCTCAAAATAGGCCCTGTCTTTGATAACTTCATTGACCAGATCATCGAGAGTCCATTTAAGGCCAATCCATTCCATAGCTGTGGATGGACATGCGTCCACGCAAGCTCCGCAGGTGTTGCAGATCGATCTGTCTATGTGGATGCCCGTACCATTCAGCAGTAGGGCCTTTTCCGGGCACGTTTTAATACAGGTGCTGCATCCAATGCATTTGGACTCTATCCATTGGATTTGAGGATATGGAGAAATGCTTTCCGGGTTATGGCACCACGAACATTTTAATGGGCACCCTTTAAAAAAAACAGTTGTACGGATGCCTGGCCCGTCTTCAGTGGACATGCGCTGGATCTCAAGAATAGTGGCCTGTTTGGTGTCTTTCGTCATGCCTTAGAATTTGCTGTGGCTTAATCTCTCGATGACTTCATTTTGAAGTTCTTTGCCAATGGTTGTAAAATAAGCGTTATAACCGGTAATTCGTACAAGCAGGTGCCGATAATCCTGCGGTTTTTTCTGGGCATCTCTCAGAATAGACGGATCCAACATATTGATCTGAAGTGCAGTGCCCCCATTTTCGCAATATCCTTTTAAGAAGGCCTTGAATTTTTCCTTGTGTTCCGGGTCTTTGATAATGGATGGATTAAACGTCATGGTATGGCTGGCGCCATTGGGCAGACAATTAAAATATTCCTGCCAGTCCCCCTTTTCATCTTTGGATTTTCCCCCAAGCGCCTTGCCTACCGAATTGGCATTGGATGTGGGGCCGTGAATATCGGCTCCGTTTGAAGGGCATATGGCATTGGAAAGGAACTGGCCTTTCATTCGGCCGTCCGCGCTGGCAGCCATGATATATCCATCACCCGCCCAGTAATTCCATGAAAGCATACCCGGGCGGAACTGACGTTTTGTGGAGCGTGTTTTATGCTTCCAGGTTTCAGTACACCAGAGATCCATTGCCTTTTTTGCCATAGCGTCTGCTTTATCATCATCGCGGCCGTATTTGGGGGCTTTGCTTTTAGCCATGGCTTGAAGCATTTCATGCCCCTTCCAGTTATCCTTCAGCGCTTGAACAAGTGCAGACATGGTACAGGCTTTTTTATCAAACACCAGATAGTTGATGGCAAGAAGCGAATCTACAGTTGTGGCAAATGTTACGGCCTCAAGAGTTGTAAAACTGATTTCAGCGCCTCCCTGGGTAACATCAAGCCTTTTTTCAGCGCATCCCTTTACCAGGCAGGAGAGATACGGTGTAGGAAATAATTCTGCACGAACAGATTCGGACAATTCATATATATCCACACATTTTTTAATGATATATTTTGTCTGCGTTTCGTAGGCTTCCCAGAATTCGTCAAATGTTTTGAAATGTTCGGCGTTGCCGGTAGCAGGGCCATCCTGTTTAATTTTTTCAGCTTTTCCAGTCATAGGATCTATAAAAGGGATCAGGTCTTTGCCACCGGTAAGGGCAAGCTCAACAGCCTTTAACAGATTCAGGTTATTATCAACGGTTCCGGATCGGTCATTGCCCTGCATGGTATTTTCCAAACATCCAACAGGTGCATAGTCATGGACATTGGTATCGTTTATCAGATGTGGAATATGGGACGTTCGTGATTCAAGTAGCATGCCCGCCATAGATCGTTCGTCAAAATTTAAAAGAAAAGGGGCTCCCTGGGAGGATGAGATCATATCCACTACCGTGTCAAGCAGTTTATCCGGCGAATTTCTGTGAAGCCGAACATTGGGTTTCGGCTCAAGAATGGGCGTCATCTCATCGATGACTTCCAGTATCATATAGGTCAAATCATTGGTAAGGTCTTTGCCATCCTTGCCCATTCCAGATAACGTGATGAGCTGGCCAAATCCGGCAGTGATACCCTGGTGGCCGTTTTTTATCATGGCATCATACGCAGTGTTACAATGCACCCAGAAGCATTTTAGAATTTCTTTGGCAAACTCGCGATCCATTCCTTCTGATTCAGATTGACTCCAGAACGGGAGAAGATACTGATCAATACGGCCAAATGATACACCCGGGCCCGGATAATTTTCATCGCTCATCACCAGCATGTGTGTCAGCCACAGGGATTGAACCGCTTCCCAGAAATTACGCGCAGGCTCCCAGGGGATTCGGGAAAGATTTTTTGCCATTTGAAGCAGTTCCTGCTTTCGTTGCGTATTTTTTTCTTGATCGGCAATCTGCCTGCAGAGTTTTGCGTATTTGTCAGCAAGCTCTTTTGCCATGGTAGATGCAGTGATCATGGCTCTTAGCTGAGCGCCTTTTTTGCTTTTTTTCTCATCATTAGGCAGATCCAAATAACGCGACTGGAGATCCTCATAAATTGCTTTCCATCCGTATGTAAGCACGCGGTCATAACCGGGAATTAAATGGCCGCTGGTAGCGCCGGTATTTCCATATCCATGATTATGGAACCAGAATACCTTTGTCCTGGCACCGTTTTTGCCTTTGGTTCTCCGATCATATTCTTCTCTTTCCTTTTTCGTAAAACACATGGAAGCGATAATGTTGAACCGTGAACCTGCAAGCAGATCACCGGGAAGTATTTCCTGGGGAACGTAATTGACCATTACTTCTTTGATAAACCAGGCCCTGCGTTCAACAAGGCTCCATATCCAGAAATCCTCGTGAAGTTTTATATTTTTTGCGGCCTGGTGATAGCTGCCATTTAAGGTATCGATAAGCATATAGACTTCAGGAACAATGTAATACGTCATTTCCTGGTATTGCAAATCCCATGGTGTGCCTGTGGACCAGGACGTAAATTCATTGTTCCAGGCACGTTTAACTCCCTGAAAATAATAGTCCCTGAGCCATTGAACCCGCGGGGAAAGGTTTTTTGGCTCTTTCATTTTAAAATCTATTTTTTCTGCTAAGGATGTGCTCATGATGGCCTCCTTTCTAATTATCTGCTATTAGTCGTTTCAGATGCGTTTCACCGTGGTTTAATATGTGTTCCATGATCGTCATGGCTCGATCTTTGTTTTTTTCTTTAATCGTGTACACAAGTTCTTTGTGAAATTTAAACACAGTAGGAACAAGGGAAGGATCCGTAAAAAACTGGCCTGCAAGATTCAGGTAGAACTGTTTAAACGAGTTCAGTAGAAGGGGATAGATCATATTGCCGCTGGCTATGGCAATGAGATGATGAAACCTAAAATCCATTTCCGTTATTGCCGATGTATTATGGACGTTTGCTATTTCTTCTTTTTTTAAGATTTCTTCAAATAGGGTTAGATGATCATCTGTACGATGAACAGCAGCGAGTCTGGCTGTTTCTCTTTCAAAGAGCATGCGCATGTCAAGAACACTTTCAAGAATACTTCGTTCAAGCTGACCGTCATGGTAGTTAAACAGAGAGGTAAGCATGGATAGTGACCCTGTCGTCCGATAGTCGTTGACAGCACTGCCTATCCGGGGGGTTAATGTGATCAGTCCTTTGGCCGCAAGATCAACCAGCCCTTCATGCACCACGGGTCTGCTCACACCCAGTTGAAGTGCGAGTTCACGCTCAGAGGGTAGTTTCTGTCCAATGAAAAGTTTGCCTGAAAGGATCAGATTTTCGAATCGAGAAATAAAGACTTCTTTAAGGCTTTCGGTTTTAATCGGCTTGAGTAACTCCTGCATGGGGCTCTCCAAGTGGCTGGTGGTATGACCAGAATTCTATTAAAAATTATATCCTGTGTCAATGAAATTTATACATTAAGCTCTAAACTATTTCTATATTGATTAATTACAGCAGGTTGCCATACGATTTGCGAAACTGATGAGGTCGGGCTGTTTCGGACAGTCTACAACATTCCAGTCTTGGTATGGATCAAGCAAAATCGCATGAATACCAGCAGCCTTTGCGCCAATAATATCAGTATGATACATATCTCCGATATGTAATGTGAGGTTTGGATCAGCTCCGCAGATTTTAAGGGCATGTTTGAATAATCGAGGATCGGGTTTTTCATAACCAATGACATGGGAATCTATAATTGCTTTAAAATATCGCGAAAGCCCCAGATCAGATAATCCCTTTTCAATACTTCCATCCGAATTACTGACCACAGCCAATTGAAATCCTTTAGAACTCAACAAGTGCAGGGCTTCAGGTACGCCCGGTAAGATATGGGACCACAGACGCATGGCGTGTCCGGGTGATCGGAGCACAGGTAAAATGGATGTCAGGATGTGGTCTATGGTTTCATCGCCAGGAAGGGTAGTGCTCGGAAGATTTTCAAGGATGTTTTTGACATAAAATGAAAACGTATCTTCAGATTCTGTAGATTTCAATCTTTCAAGTTCTTTTGAGACTACAGGGCGAGCAGCAGCTTCAGCCCGTTGAAGCTGTTCTACAGTGCATGCAAGACCAAAGGGTTCAATCTCTCTCAGTACCCAGCTAAAATCCATTGAAATAAGGGTATTTCCAGCGTCCAAAAATATGGTTTTGATATCTTTGTATGGGATACTGTTTTTTTCCACAATTGGATTGGATCATCCTTTATGTTGGGTTTCCCTGCGCTCTACCCAATCTACTCATAACCGCCTGACTGCTTCCCGGTAATACTATCTATCTCAACTTTAATAATCAAAATGTGCTGGAGAAATTCTGGCGCATAGTCGCCTGTCTTTCCATTGTAATGGCGCATAATGATATCCAGTGCTTTTTGTTTTTCTGAGTCGTCTTCGATAAAATAGGCTTTGCCAAATCCAATAACACTTCGGTATTTCATTCCAAACTTACATGCCTGATCTGATGGAATGACCGCTTGATCAACATCAAATTCAAAACACACATTCTTATTTGCCTTTAGCGTATCGATTTTTTTGCCTTCCATTGCAGAATGGAAGTAAAGACAATTATTTTCAAATCCAAAGCACACGGGTACCACATACGGTCGATTGCCATCTATCATACCCAAGCGGCAAACAATGGATCGTTTAATAATAGTCTGGATCAGCTCAGGGTTGGTAATTTGTTTATCTTTCCTTCTCATTTTTTTGCGAAGCTGGTAACTCGTTCCAGTGTATCTTTAATATCCACTTTGGTAGAGTATTCTCTTTCAAGCCCTTTGGCCATAAAATCTTTTACGCTCTGGTTATACAGATATTTATGAGCCGCAACAGCATCTAAACTGTTTGCCATAATTTTATCTGCCATTTCCTTTACCGTATTTTCGAGTTTTTCCAATGGAACGGCGAGGTTTGCCAGGCCAATATGTTCTGCCTGTTTTCCGCTAATTAGCTCAGCAGTAAAGGTTAATTCACGGGCTTTTATCATGCCCACTCTATGGGGCAGACGCTGACTCATCCCCCACGTACATCTTAGTCCCCATTTTACATGGGTATCACCGAACTTGGCTTCATCTGCGGCAATAATAAGATCACAGGCAAGAGCAATTTCCAGTCCGCCTGTAATGCAGAAACCATTGACCATAGCAATAACGACCTTTGGAACCGTTTCTATAGCTATCTGAAGGCTTCTGGCAGCATCGTTTAAATTCGCACCAACATCCGCGCCAGCAATTCCTTCAAGAGATTTTAAATCAACGCCCGCGCAAAATGCTCTTCCCGCTCCAGTAAGAACGATGACGCCTACATCATCATCTTTCGCCGCGGCTTCGATGGATGATTTGATTTCTACTAAAACTGCCGGATGCAGGGCATTCAGCGCGTCAGGCCGGTTGATGGTTATTTTAGCGATCTTGTCTTTTACTTCATATAGGATGTGTTGGTATGCCATTGAGTTTCTCCTTGATGTTATTTTAATTCAGATTGTAATTTTTTGGCCATTTGATTTTCATAAAAGATGGGTGCGACTCGGCTTATCCAGTATCCGATCTTTCCAATCAGAGTTAAGACCAGAAGATGTTTTCGTTTAACCGCTCCTTTATAGATGGCTTCTGCAACGTTTTCGGGAGTATCCTGCTTGCCAAGTGTTGATTGTGGCCTTTTTGTAACCTTGCAGTCTGGACCAAGAGCACGGGTTTGAAGGTTGGTTTTAATGAATCCCGGACAGACGATCATGACATGGGCGCCCGCTTCTTTGATTTCTGTGCGAAGAGAAGTAAATAGACCATGCAGTGCGTGTTTGCTTGCGCTGTAACCGGTTCTTCCCAGAAGAGGGGCGACTCCGGCAATACTTTCAATTATAATGATTTGTCCTTTGCGGGAAATAATGCTTTGGATGGCGGCTTTAGTGCAGTATAAAGAGCCAAAGAAATTAACATCCATGACTTTTTTGTACACGGATATCTGTGTCTCCACAAATGCGCCTCTTTGAGTAATTCCCGCGTTGTTCACCAGTACGTCAATTTCGCCAAAGTACTTGATGATTTTTTTAATGGAAGACACGCACTCTTTTTCACGGGTAACATTACATCTAAATGAGATTGTATCCGCACCAATGGCCTTTAATTCTTTTTCAAATTTACGAAGGCCTGTTGCATCCATATCCAGCATACCGATTTTTGCGCCTTCACATGCG
>JAABPS010000128.1 GCA_011391835.1 Desulfobacteraceae bacterium | reverse complement strand
ACAATGGCGACCCGATTGCCTTCAGGGATTTTTCTGCGTATTTTGCCCAAAGCGGTTTGTTTTTTAAAGGTAAAGGCGTTTGCAAAATTGAAAAGATCCTCAATGGAATCCGCCCGTATAATACCCGACTGGCTGAAAATCGCATCATATACGGCTTCTGTACCAGCCAGTGCGCCGGTGTGGGAAGCCGCTGCCATCGCCCCCGCGCCTGTTCGGCCAGATTTAATTGCCAGAACCGGTGTGGGTCTGTCGCCTGAAGTAATATGTTTGACTTCTTCAATAAATTCCGGGCCCCGTCTGAGTTCTTCGAGATAGAGCATAATCACTTCAGTTTCGATGTCTTCATGAAGATATCGCAGAATATCCAGTTCATCCACATCGGCCTTATTTCCTATGGAAATGAATTTTGAAAATCCAAAATCTCTGTCAGCAGCAAAGTCAAGAACTGCTGTACACAGCGCACCACTCTGGGAAATAAAGGAAATGTTGCCAGGTTGGGGCATGTGAGTCGAAAAACTGGCGTTTAAATTGATGGCTGGGCTGGGATTTATGACACCCAGACAATTGGGGCCAACAACCCGTATGCCTGCTTCTTTACACATCGAAACGATTTTATTTTCAATCTCCAGACCCTCTTTCCCGACTTCACGAAAACCGGCAGAGACAATAATGATGCCTTTTATTCCCTTCTCAACTGCATGGTTTACCGCTTCGAGCGCGAGCGCTGGCGGGAGAATAATAATCGCCAGCTCGACCGGATCAGGAATATCAATGATGCTTGGATAGGCCTTTACGCTTAAAACGGAGCGGGCGGATGGATTTACCGGATAAAGTATTCCTGTGTAATTCCCCCTTAAGATATTGGCAAATATATCATGACCAACTTTTCCCGGTGTTTTTGAGGCGCCTACCACCGCAATCGATTGTGGCGAAAAAATAGCATCCAGCCGATCCATTCATCATCTCCTTACGTTTTTTGAAAAGCCACCCTGAAAATCAGAATGGCTTTTCAAATTCAGTTTACGCTTCTTTTTCAAAATCCTCTTTTGAAGCGCCACATACCGGGCACTCCCAATCATCCGGCAGATCTTCAAACTTGGTTCCTGGATCAATGCCATTGTCAGGATCACCTTTGGCTGGATCATAAACATAACCGCAAACTTGACATACATATCTATCCATTTGATTCCTCCTCTTTGTTTATACAATAATTTATTCAGCTAATTCAGCCCTATCCCTATCAAAAAACGTGCCAACACCTATAAAGCCTGAACTTTTAATTTATCAATATTATTAAATAGTTATTAAAGACTACTTTGTAAAGAATAATAGATATATGAATGTTAATTGAGAGTGATCTGGTATGAGACAGTTTTGTTTCATATACCTATTTATCAGAAACTAAGGATAAGTCAATGCAGCGGATTAGGTATTAATAGAATTTCTCAGGATTTATTTCATACAGCGCACACATATATGGGTCAGGGGATAAACTATCAGAGGCACGGAACCGGCAGCCGCCAGCGCACACCTGAATCATTTCGCAGTCCCTGCACTTGAGTTGATCCAGAGGCCGATGGTTAAGGTTCAGCCAGCAATCGTTTAAACTTTTCCTGGCATCTCCTAAAATCAATT
The DNA here is from genome assembly GCA_011391835.1 of Desulfobacteraceae bacterium. Classification (GTDB taxonomy): domain Bacteria; phylum Desulfobacterota; class Desulfobacteria; order Desulfobacterales; family JAABPS01; genus JAABPS01. The sequence goes on along the minus strand of JAABPS010000128.1, from coordinate 6,128 downwards.
CTTCATAAAAACCGCATTTTACCCCCATTCCTGAAGGAAGAACGGTCATCAGATGCCGCCCACATGCAAAGCCACCTGATGAACCGTGATACCCTCCGCCAAAAGCATATTTCATCCGTGCTGCTGCCTGCTGGGGAGATACGATCGCGTTCTTATTTTGAGTTAGATTTCCAGCTAAACAGAGCGCATCAATTCCCCATTGGCAAGCGCCAATATCGCTGATAAAACGCTCCATCTGCTCAAAATCATTTAAGTTTCCCTGGTGAACCATGGTGGCGATTGATACCTGGATCCCCGCGTCTCTTGCTATTCTGATGGACTGTATCACTTTGTCAAAAGTACCTTTGCCGCGAAGTATTTCATGGCCATCTTTCCATCCATCCAGACTGAATTGAATTTCATCAACAGTGAGCCATTTAATATTTTCAGGGGTAATTTGGATGCCATTTGTTAACAGGACCCGACGGACTTTCAGATGTGCCGTTTTACCAAGATAGCTATTTAATTTCGGATAAAGCATGGGCTCTCCACCGGAGATGAGGAGCCGCAACCCGCCCATGGATTCAAATTCACGGGAGATATTCACTGCATCTTGAAGTGATAAGTCTTCTTTTCTTTGAGCGCCAAGATAGCAGTGGTGGCATTTCAGATTGCATCGGCGGGTTATTTGCAGCTCCAGGTAACGCAACGATGGGATGGGTGATTTGCCAATAACGATATCGGTCTTTGAAGGCGTTTGTTTTGCGAGAAGCAGTTCTTCCTGAATGCAATAATCAACAAATTCGTTGTCACTGGTCAGATCAGCTCCTTTTTTTGTTCCGTCACATTGAGACAAAAACGATATACTTTGCTCATCTAACTCATAAAGCTCATCCATTTTAATGTGATACAAAAAGGGGCTTTCAAGCTTTTTTAAAGCTGAATCAGGACTTAAGAGAAGATAAGATGAACTCCAGTCAGCTTTTTTCAATACAGATCTCCTTTAAGATTTCAGCAGTCAGCAGCCCTTTGGATTTCAGGGAAAAAAGCAGTAGATATCCACCGCATGGAACTGAACCTTTGGGAGGCGAATTGGAACGAAAATCACAATCCTTTGCTTCAAACGGACAATTTCCACATACTAAGCGCAACAGATCATCATCCACTTCAAAGCGGATATCTTTTTTTACATGGTTAGCATTAACATACGGAGGGAGTATTTTCTTATTATTTACAAGACGTTCAGAAATGATCGCTCCATGACAGGCCAATTCTTCCTTTTCACCGTCTTTGAAGAAAACACAATAGGGCTTACACACGTATTCTTTGAAAGATTTTTTGCTCATGGGGAAAATGAAAAGGGCCGATAACAAATTATCGGCCCCCCGAATTAAAAAATAAAGTTCATGCTGATTTAACAGCCTTGTTTACATTTGCAAAGCCCTTTGGCTTTTTTTACTACCTTTCTAATTTTCATTTTTTGCCTCCTTTCCCTTAAAAGGATTTTAAAGAAAATCGTTTCTTGTACTATAAAGATATAAATGATCTGTGTCAAGGGGCATTAGATGGTTTTAAAACTATTCTTCTGGCGAAAACTTTTTAACTAACTGATATTAAGTGGTTTTTAAATATATTTGCCGGATTTGGAAAAAATTAGAATTTATCAAAAAGAATCATTTTCGATTCTACGCCAAGGTTGTCCAGCATTTCAAGAACAGCATCAATCATCATGGGCGGGCCGCATAGATAATATTCAATATCATCCGGATGTTTATGTTTGTGCAGATAATGATCGTACAGACACTGATGAATAAAACCAGTCAAACCATTCCATCCATCTTCGGGTTGCGGTTCGGAAAGAGCTACACAATAGGAAAAGTTGTCATATTTTTTATCCAATGTCTTAAACTCAGCATCATACAACATTTCCTGTTTTGACCGGGCTCCGTACCAGAAAGTTATTTTTCGTTTTGTAGTAACAGTAGTTAACTGATGGAGGATATGGGAGCGCAAAGGCGCCATGCCGGCTCCTCCTCCAATAAAGCACATTTCATTATCCGTATCTTTTACAAAAAAATTTCCGTAGGGCCCGCTCAGGGTAACCTTGTCTCCCGGTTCTAAACTGAACACATAGGAAGAGCCGATACCCGGCGGTATGTCGGAAAGCCTGGGGGGAGGTGTGGCAATGCGTATGGTAAATCGTAATAGATTTTTTTCAGAAGGAGGATTGGCCAAGGAATAAGCTCTATATACGGGCCCTTCAGATCTTGCATGCAATTGTCGCAGGTTAAATTTATCCCATGCTGCTGAAAATCTCTCTGCAATATCAAATTCAGAAAAGGCAATGTCAAACTCCGGAATATCGATCTGTATATACGCTCCTGCAGTGAAATCCAATGTTTCACCTGGATTGAGTTTTAAAACCAGTTCCTTAATAAATGTTGAAATATTTTCATTTGATACAACAGTAGCATTGTATTTTTTGATGCCAAATATTTCAGAGGGAATTTCAATAGAGATATCATTTCTAACCTTGAGCTGACATGAAAGTCGAACATGCTCTTTCTTTTCAAGCCGTGAAAGATGCGGCAGCTCGGTGGGCAGGATATCCCCGCCGCCTTCAGGGACTTTGCATTTGCATTGAGCACAGGAACCGCTTCCGCCGCAGGCAGAAGGAAGAAATATGCTGTTCCCCGCAAGCCCCGATAATAATGTAGTGCCGTAACGTATGAAAACGTTTTTTTCATTATGATTAATTGAAATGCGGCAATCGCCCTTTTTTACTACGTTGGCTTCAATAAAAAGGAGTATCACCACTAAGATGAGAAGAATAGATGTAAAAACAGTTATGCTTGCAAAATAAAACAATGAAAATCCCCTGCCATTAGCAAATGTCTAAAACGATATCCCAGAGAAAAGCATAAACGCCATTGCCATTAATCCGGTGACGATCATGGCGATCCCATAATCTTCGAGGCCTTTTGGAATGTCCGCATATCTCAGCTTGATACGAAGGGCTGCCATGGCAACAATGGCAAGCATCCATCCAACACCGGATCCGAATCCGTACACAACCGATTCAATAAAGGTATATTCCCTTTCTACCATGAATAGTGAAGCCCCGAGAATTGCACAGTTGACAGAAATTAACGGCAGAAAAACACCCAGCGCCGAGTAAAGGCCAGCCGAAAACCGGTCGATAACCATTTCAATTGCCTGCACAATGGCCGCAATAACTGCGATGAACATAATGAATTTAAGAAAACTTAAATCCAGATCTGGCAGCCCGACCCAGGACAGGGCACCGGGCGCAAGAAAAAAATAATAAATCATCCAGTTTAAAGGGGTAGTAATCGTAAGAACAAAAACAACAGCAAACCCCAATCCCATGGCGGTATCAATATTTTTCGAGACGGCAATAAATGAACACATCCCTAAAAAGTAGGCAAGAAGAATGTTGCCGACAAAAACAGAGTTAAGAAAAATACTGATAAGATTTTCCATAATGATTTTTATACAATGCTACACAGACGTATCAGGTAAATAAAAAGCTCAAACGATTATTTAGTGTCATTTTTAACCCATGTCTTCTGCAGCCATACCATCAGACCGATGATAATAAAGGCAGAAGGCGCCAGAAGCATAAATCCCATGTCTTCATACCCTGCTGTATAAAAGATTCCCGGGAGTATCTTTAGTCCAAAGAACTTTCCTGATCCAAGCAGTTCTCTGATAAAGGCAACCATTATCAATGCCGCACTGTACCCTGCACCGTTTCCAATACCGTCAATAAATGCCAGATGGGGCGGATTTGAAAGGGCAAATGCTTCGGTCCTTCCAAGGACAATGCAATTGGTGATAATTAAACCGACAAAAACCGATAGCTGCTTGCTGATGTCGTAGTAAAATGCGCGCAGAAATTCATCCGTTAAAATAACAAGCGTCGCAATAATTATAAGTTCGGCAATAATACGGATATTTCGTGGAATCCTATTTCGGATCAAGGAAATTAATAAACTGGAGAAAGCGACAACAACGGTCATGGAAATCCCCATAACAACGGCAGTTTTTAACTGAACGGTTACTGCCAGAGCGGAGCATATACCAAGGCTTTGAATGGAAACCGGGTTATTCCCCCATAAAGGCTGGGAGAAGGTTCTAAAAAATTTAGTGCTGGTCAGTTTCATTATTCAGCGTTGTTTTTTTTCAATTTGTTTATAATCTCTGAAATTATTTTTTCTGAATCGTATGGATACAGGCTCATAAGACGACAGGGTTTCTTTTAATCCCTCTGTTAAAAATTTGCCCGTCAGCGTAGCTCCGCTGATGCCATCCACATAATTTTTCCGACGATCTTCAGGTATGTTGTTTTCAACTTTTCCTCTTGCAATGGACAGGGATACAAATGCGCCATGTCGGTCAACTATTTTTTTCCCCACAAAGTTTTGCTGAAACCATGTTTTTTCGATTTCACCGCCAAGGCCCGGTGTTTCTGAATGCTTATAGATAGTAAATCCATTAATGGTTGATCCATCGTTCCCAAGGGAAAGATAACCATGAATCTTGCCCCAAAGGCCCTTTGTGTCAATTGGAATGACATACGCCGCAATAGAATCATCCGATTGTACATAAAGATATATCGGAAAAATCTTACTACCCGGTATCTCTGTATTTTCCTTTTCATCGATGATTCTGCCTGCCTCATCGACACTGACCCGTTTAATGGTGTCAATAAACAGCGTTTTAATTTGGTCAGGTGTATATGTCATCTCTTCCTTGATCAATCCAACCGATTTTAAAATGTTTTTCTGGCGATCGGTAGTAATGTTATCCTGTTGACGGTTTTTAAGTCCTTTAGAAGCAAAGGCAAGTAGCGAGCCGCAAATGAGGCATAAAACAAGGGCAAAAAGAAGAGATTTAATCCTGTTAAACATTGGGGATTCTTTTTTTTAATTTAAAATTAATTTCTATATAATCCAGCAAAGGAGCAAACAGATTCATGAAGAGTATTGCCAGCATGACCCCTTCAGGATAAGCTGGGTTAAAAACCCGAATTAGAACTGTCAGGACGCCGATGAAAAAGCCATATACCCATTTTGAGTTTTTAGCCCCTGGCGAGGAAACGGGATCTGTAGCCATATATACAATGCCAAAGGCAAATCCTCCAGCAACTAAGTGATAAAATGGATTAATGGAAAGCCAGGGAATTGAATCCGGGGTAGAAAAAAAGTTCAGGAGAAACCCGGTTGCCAGAAGGCCCAAAATCCCGCCCATGATAATTCGATAACTGGCAATGCCCAATGCAACTAAAATAACAGCGCCAATAAGGCAGCATAGCGCTGACGTTTCCCCGATACTCCCCGGATAGGTGCCAACCAAAAGTTTTGTAAAGGTATATCCGCTGCCTTCAAGGGTTTTTTCAATACTTTCAAATGGGGGAACAATTGTTCTGCAGGCAAGCGGTGTGGCACTGGTCACAGCATCCACCGCATGTGTTGCCCTGTCTTTCATGTAGATCCATACATCGCCGGACATCTTCGATGGATAGGCAAAGAACAGAAAAGCACGCGCAGTTAAGGCAGGGTTAAACACATTTCTTCCAGTTCCCCCAAAAATTTCTTTACCGATTACCACCCCAAAAGAGATACCAACGGCTACCTGCCATAATGGGATGGTTGGAGGAAGTGTTAAAGGGAATAGAAGTCCTGTCACCAAAAAGCCTTCACTGATGGGCTTTTTTCGAATTGATGAAAAAAGAATTTCCCACAGAAAACCTACTGCGTAGGATACCAGAACGATGGGTAGTACAATGGATAGGCCTTTAAAAAAGACTGGAAAAAAAGAAATAGGCATACGTGATGCCGCAAAAGATTGATACCCCGCATTATAGATGCCGAAAAAAAATGGCGGCATTAAAGCAATCACAACGATAAACATAAACCGTTTTAGATCAAGATTGTCTCGCGCATGCGGGGCATTGGCAATATTGATATGGGGGATAAAGAAAAAAGATTCAGCAGCATTAAACAGAGGCTCCAATCTTTCCAGCTTTCCATTTTTTTTAAAATGGGCTCTGGAATGGTCAAAAAGATATTTTAAGTATTTAGCGACGAAATTCATTTACTGGCTGCTCCTGGTAATATGCTCGT
>JAABPS010000127.1 GCA_011391835.1 Desulfobacteraceae bacterium | reverse complement strand
TGGCAGGCTTCCGGGTAACATCCATCAGCTCATCATCATCAGGTTCAGCTACTCTGCCAAGATTCTTCTGCGGCACATAAAAGCCCGTATCTTTCATACCCAGAGGTCTGAATATGCGCTGTTCAAAAAACCTGTCCAGCGTCATCCCTGAAGCCGCTTCAATTACCCGGCCTAAAACATCCGTAGATCTGCTGTACTCCCATTTGCTTCCAGGCTGGAAGGCCAGAGGTATGCTGCCCAGTTTTTTTGTCATCGTACTTAGCGGCTGATCCCGTGAACCTATATCTGCCTCCTGATACATGGTTTTAACTGCTGAGTATCCAAATATGCCGTATGTAAGACCGGATGTATGCATCAGCAAGTCCTTAATCGTCATTTCCCGTTTCACCGGTTCTGTGGATTTAAGTTCCCCATTTTCTTCTATGGCTACTTTTAAATTTCCAAATTCAGGAAGATATTTTGACACAGGGTCATTGATTTTAAGCTTTCTATCATCATGTAATATCAACGCCGCCACACTGGTAACCGGCTTTGACATGGAATAGATTCGGAAAATTGAATCGTTAGACATGGGTATGTGTTTCTCCTGTATCTGCATGCCCGCATGTTCAAAATAAACAATCTTCCCTTTACGCGCGATAAGCGCAACGGCCCCTGGAACGATTCTATTGTCCACGTCTTTTCGAAGGTTTTCAGATATCTGATAAAGCTTTGTAGATGATAACCCATAATCTTCCGGGACAACATCCATATATCCTTTTATCCTGGGTGAATCTGCCGCGCACCCAACAAGTAACCCTGCAATCAGCAAGCACCCAACAATCAGTTTCATTGATTCTTTCATGGCTTCCTCCTTAATCCTTATTTGCTTTTAAAACATCTTTCATCTCAATTTGAAGCGATTTCTTATTTTCCGGCTGATGCCAGTATTTTTTCATCTCTTCAATTGCCTTTTCGGGCTTCCAGTTCTGCTGACGCACTCTATAAAATGCCACTGTATATCCCGTCCGGTCGCTCCCGCCTGCACAATGAATGAGCGTATGATTAGTTCTGTGTATAAAATCGATCACGGATGAGATGTCTTCGCTGTCTGGCAAATGGTGCGTTGACCAATCATACGCCACTACATGAATGCCCAGCTTGCTGGCGGTCTCATGCGCTTTCTCTTTTCCTGTCAGGCTGATAAGATTCTCAATGCCGTATTTTTCATGGATATACTGGATGAACCGCTCGTCAGGCCTTCCGGACCTGTACAGCTTCCCTGGGACCACCACATCAAAATTATATGCCTGCTCCGGAAGTCCTATTATCCAGGCTATTTTTTTGCCAAATTCGGGAAACGGCGCGCGAAACCAGCGGGATTTGATTCCAAAATAAGATACAGCAATCACCGCAAGGAATAACATAATAACAGGAAAAATCAGCGACTGAATCCTTTTTGACATCTTTTTCATGAATACAATCCTAATGTGCCCCTGGCTTCAACTTCCTTGAAAATGCTATGGGTCATTTAAAAAAGTCTTTCTTGATTAATGAGACGGACTCTTTTATGAACTTCTTTCAACACAATAGAAACGCTTTAATTTGCCTTATGGAATCATATCAGTTTGACGATACAATAATAACCGTCAATAAGACGGGCGCCTCTTCTTTTTCAAAGGTCAGTTATCCCATCCGTTACGGCCGTTTTTCTGAAATAAAAACTCCTAAGTATATTTACCAGTTCAATTTAAATGGGCAAATTAAATATATTCAGGGAAAAAACCAAAACTGGCCGGATCCCAATGAATGGTTAAAACGAACCGTCTCCAATGACTGGATCTATTACTCATCCGGCGGATACCAGGGCATTTACAGCTTTATTGGAGAGTATTATGTACCGTATTTCAACTATCCGTGCAATACCATATTCCGCCATAACCCTTTTGGCAGCACTCATATCGAATCCGCCATCCGCTCTTTGGACGATCTCCTGTTGTCCTTGAGTTATCTCCCTTCCAGAAAAGTTCCGCCTGCTATCCGGCAATTTATAACGCTGGCAACTCCGTATAGCCTTTCTGCACTTGACAGGAATTTAAACACCCTGCACTCCATCATTGGCAATCCTGTCACCGTTCTTCCCCCGGATACGCGGCATGTAGATTACGAAGTGATTCCAATCATCATTGCCGATGGCTGTATCTACAACTGCGGGTTTTGCTCAGTCAAGCAACGAAAAAAGTTTACTCTGCGAAGCAAAAAAAACATTCTTGAGCAAATGAATCGGTTAAAAGCGTTTTATAAAGAAGATATGTATAATTATAACTCGATTTTTCTTGGCCAGCATGATGCACTGAATGCCGGTCTGGAGCTAATTAAATTTTCGGCTTTACACGCATACGAACTGCTGGACATCAAAAACTCCAACATCAAAGAACCCAGGCTTTTTCTTTTTGGAAGTGTGGACTCCCTGATTCAAACAGATGAAACTTCATTTAAAGCCTTAAACAAAATGCCTTTTTATACCTACATCAATGTAGGGCTGGAATCAGCAGACCAGAACACACTGGATTTTCTAAAAAAGCCGGTTTCTGCTGAAAAGGTTCAAAGGGCTTTTTCTAAAATGATTGATATAAACCGGAAATTTGAACATATCGAAATAACTGCAAATTTTATCCTGAATAAAGACCTTCCAGATGATCATTATGATTCTGTTCTGAACTTAACGCATAACAGCCTGGACCGCTTTTACAGCAAGGGGAATATTTATCTTTCTCCCATGAATCCCGAAGCAGATAAAAAGGAAATACAGAAAAAATTCATGCATCTTAAAAATCAAAGCCGTTTGCCGACCCATGTCTATCTCATTCAGCGGCTGTAAAGAAAGAACAACCCATTGAACTGGCTGCTTTTTAAAAGGATTCTTTACATCTTGTAAAATACGATTTATACTGTTTCGCTATAAAAAATAGCTGCTATCATTTTTTAAGACCGATGAAAAAGCTAATTCCATTCATATGTATTCTTTTACTTCTTTCTACGGCATCTTCCCCTCAAAGCCGGGATCTGGGTATGACCATTACGCCTGCCCTTTCAAAGAAAGTCATCAGCCGTATCCAGGATAAATATATCCCTATGTATAAGAAATATCAGGGGATTGAATCAAACCAGAAAGTGGAAATCAAGACCTATGATTCCAAGACCAGCGAACTATTAAGCACCGCGCATGTGCATCTTATCCGTAAAGATTATTTTTACAAAGAGCCGGAAGTTGAAGTGCTTCAATATATTGTGGACGGCAAGGAAGAAGAAACTTCTAAATATGAGCCAATAAAATCTCAGCCAGGCTATCATGTTTTTGATGAAAATGGCGATATACATTATAAAACACAGGTAATTGGATACAAAATCATTGAGGGGCAGCAATGCTATGAGGTGAGTGTTACTCCTGTCAAAGCCACTAAAATGCACTATCAGGGGATGCTGTATTATCGTGTGAGTGATCTAAACCTTGTGTATTCTTCTGGCAGTATTGGCGAAATTCCATTTCCATTAAAGGAGTTACATTCAGATCTCTCCATCGTCTGTATGAATGATCTGACAGTCATATCGTCCGGTATAATTACAGCCCGGCTGGATATTCCTGTGATTCTGCCCGACAGGCGGATTGTTTCCAGATTCACCGTTCTTAAAAATACGCCGATATTAAATGGCCTCAGCACAAAGGAGGTAAAATGAAAAGAGCGCTCATGGTATGCTTGTTTCTATCGATTTCCATGCCTTCTATTGCAGCGGACGTCATCGAAATAGATATTGTTGAATATGGAATTTATACGTCCGAAATTATCGGAACAATATATGCGCCATTAACCACCAGCGGAAAATACAATCTCGTAAAAAATGTTAAGCTTGTTCAAAAAACCGATAAGATTCCTGCCACGAAAGGAACTAAATTTGGCCTGTTTTATGTCATCCGTGGAGATGGTGACGATGAAGAGGTGAACATCACCGAAATCGTCAAATTCCCCAACCCTGGTTATAGAGATCCTAGCACCGGGAAGCTTTTCCGGCAATCGGAGTTCTCAAGTATAAAAAAAATCGGCTCTAAAAATTTTGCTGCCGGTATGTTTTCCGAAGACTGGGATTTATACACCGGCAATTGGCTCGTTCAGCTATGGTACAATAATCAAAAACTGGCTGAAAAATCATTTACCGTGTATAAACCGTGAGCGACGTTTTAATCAATATGTTACTTATATGAGGATCGGATGTGGATATTACAATTTTGATAGAGAAAAAAAAAGAAGGCAGCAATCCAAAATTCTCTGACCTGAAGCTTTACCATAAAGAGTGCAAAGGCGGTTCCATAGAATCAAAACATGAAGGTAAGCTTATCAGCGGTGATCTTATTTTCTCGTGCAGACGATGCCACGCGGAATGCAAAATAGAAAAAGGACGAGAAAATACCATCAAATCAGAAATCATCAAAACATCTCTGGATGGCGAGGAAAGAAAGATCGCTGTTGAAAAGGATGGAAAAAAAGACTACCCGCTCTCTCTAATTTCGAGAAGTTATTCGTTAGATGAAATAGCCTCTGTTCCGGAAAATCAAACCTTGAGTTTAGATCTTTCCGATGAATAACTTTCCCGGTACGTCGGTTAACCGGTTACAACCATGCGGCGATCCCTGAAATTAGCTTATGGAAAAGGCTTTTTAGACCTTTTCCTTGAGTCATCCCTTTACGACGTTTCAGTGATCCTTCCGTCCAACCCCCGCGCACTAAAACACCCTGAAAAAATATTCCTTAAAAATGCAAAAGCGCCCATAGAATCAACGCCGCTTAGAAACCTTGTATCTTCTAAACAAACGACATCGGTGTCCGTAGTCATCGTCATATCCGATCACACCCGGCCGGTTCCGGATCGGCTACTCATTCCCTGGATCGTAAATGAACTGGGTACGGAGGATTCCTGTGTCTCTATTCTTGTGGGTACCGGTACCCATCGAAGCCCCACTCAAAAAGAACTTTTCCAAATGCTTGGGCCGGAAATTCTCCAGCGCTTTGAAGTCCTGATCCATGACTGCAACGATTCGAAGAACCTTATCCGCGTTTGCCATACCACGTGTGGCGGGCCCTGCCTGCTTCATAAGCGCTATGTGAATGCAGATATTAAAATCGCCACAGGGTTTATAGAACCTCATTTTTTCGCCGGATTTTCCGGAGGTTCAAAAGCCATTGTGCCGGGCATTGCCGGTCTGGAAACCGTTTCCTATTTCCACAGGGCCCAGATTATCGCTGATCCGCTGGCCACATGGGGCAGCATTACTCAAAATCCTGTTCTGCACCTGGCCAGAGAGATGGCATCTCTTTGCCCTCCGGATTGCATTGTCAATGTGACCATGAACCTGAAAAAAGAAATTACGGGAATTTTTATTGGGAGTCACATTTCAGCCCATAATGAGGGATGCGAAAAGGCCGAAAAACAGCATTGCGTTCCGGTTCATCGGAAGTTTCCTGTGGTCATTACAACAAACAGCGGATATCCTCTGGATATGAATTTTTATCAGACTGTTAAAGGGATTTCGGCGGCATCAAGAATTGTCGAAGATGGCGGAACCATTATTGCCGTGAGTGAGTGCAGCAATGGAATCCCCGGAAAAAGCGAATTTGAAAAAATGCTGTCTCAAGATTGTTCCGCAGATGACCTGCTAAAGGAGATCATTGCCAGCCATACAACACGTCCGGATCAATGGCAGGTGCAAGCGCTTCTTCAAATTATTCAGAAATATACGGTTTGTCTGTATTCGTCGCTGGATAAAAAAAAGGCGGCCATGACAAGAGTTCATCCAATTGATGATATTGAAAAAACACTTAAGGGAATACAGCGCTCTCGTGGAACTGCCCGGCTTCCGGTTGCCGTAATGCCCTTTGGCCCGCTGACGATTCCTGTATTCTAATTTTTTTCTTGACATGCACACTGCATTCCTCCATTTTTAAAATGCATTGTTAAAGATTCATGCCATATGACAACGACTAAAGGGTAACATGATAGATGCATACGCCTTTGGAGTGATGGTCATTGATGGAACAATCTATACCTCTGACCTTATGATATATCCTGATGGCCGAATCGTTGACCACTGGCAGCGCAGACATGGCCACCGGCTCTCTTCCGGTGATATCGCTTCACTCATTGAATCAAAACCCGAAGTGATCGTTGCAGGCATGGGCGCCAGCGGACAGATGAAACCTGAACCCGGGCTGCACGAACTTCTTCAGAAAAATAATATTACGCTGATTGCAGAACCCAACGACAAGGCATTAAAAACATTTAACACCTTGCTGGACTCAAAAAAATAAGCGCCTGCTTTCACTTAACCTGTTGACAGGTGAGCATCTTAAAGTCTGCAACAAAGGAGGTTCAAATGAAAGTTGTATTTCATGAGGATTTTTATCAGGTATATACATCTGATCCTGCATCCGAACCGGGGAGGATAGAGGCCATCATCGATGAAATCAAAACAAATGCGGAGTTTATTACAGCACAGGAAGCGTCTGAAGCGCAAATTCTTGCTGTTCACACCGAAAATCATCTTCGCTATGTTCGCGCTGCCGGGCTTTATCATATTTCCGCCCTTGCCGCAGGCGGCGCAATTCAAACAGCCGTTATCGGATTGACCGAACCCTGCTTTGGGCTGATCCGCCCGCCAGGTCATCATGCTTCTGCTGATTCAGCATGGGGATTCTGTTATTTCAACAACATGGCCATTGCGCTGGAAGCATTGAAAAACGAAAAGAAGATACAAACAGCCCATGTGCTGGACTTTGATCTTCACTACGGTGACGGGAATGTAAATATCCTGGCACACAAAGACTATATCACTATCCATAACCCGGTATCCCATCAGCGGGATTCGTATGTACAGGAAGTCGAAACCGTTTTAAACCAATGCCGGGCAGATATCATCGGCATTTCAGCGGGTTTTGATCATCATCTGGAAGACTGGGGAGGTCTGCTCCGCACGGATGATTACAGGGAAATGGGACACATGGTCCGTGAAACCGCCCTTCGCAACAATGGCGGCTTTTTCGCAATTTTAGAAGGCGGGTACAACCACCAGGTGCTGGGGAAAAATGTCAAGGCGCTTATGAAGGGAATGTCCGGCAGATAATTTTAAAAACTATCAAGTGTGCTTCTAATCCATGAAATCATTAAAACTCGCGGTTATTCAATTCACCCCGGCCTTCAAAAAAAAGGAAGAAAACCTCTCGCGCATCCGGGAACTTACGCTCAACCTGAAAGCAGATATTATCGTTTTACCGGAATTGTGCACTACTGGTTATTTTTTTACGTCCAGAAACGAAACAGGCGAACTCGCCGAAACCGCATCCGGCCATACGTGGATATTCTTCAAAGACATTTCCCGGCAAACCGGTGCGGTTGTCATTGCGGGATTTATTGAGCAAGATGGAAATAAAATCTATAATTCCTGCATGATTGCACTTCCTGATAAAAAAGACCCTTGGATTTATAGAAAAACGCATCTTTTCTACAAGGAGCCGCTTTGTTTTGATCCCGGCAATACGGGCTTTTTTGTTGTAAATGACTCTGACCGTGATATACGAATAGGCCCTATGATCTGTTATGACTGGCGATTTCCGGAATCAGCGCGCGTGCTGACCCTTCTTGGCGCTGATCTGATTGTATGCCCGTCCAATCTGATAACGGAGGCCTGGCGGACAGTGATGCCTGCGAGGGCCATTGAAAATAAGGTGTATATTGCCGTATCCA
>JAABPS010000126.1 GCA_011391835.1 Desulfobacteraceae bacterium | reverse complement strand
TTCCTCGACAACCGTAAAACTGGCCCGATCCAGCGAAACACTGGCGCCAGCCTTTTTAGCAGCCTCTAAGGATCGTGTTATTAAATCAGGGCTGAAAAGCAGATATCCTTCCACATGGACAATTGCCGCATCAGTAAAACATTCGGAATCTAATTCGCTTGGAAGAATCTCTGATGATGCGCCAAGATATGTAAACATGGACCGTTGTGCGTCTGGAGTGATAATTGAAAGCACCCTGCCTGTGGGAGACGATGAAGTCAGAAGCATCGGTTCGACATTGCTTTTAATAAGTTCTTCCTCAAACAGCATTCCCATATCATCATTTCCGCGTTTACCGATAAATCGTGCCTGCCCGCCAAGCCGTCCAATACCCACAATAGTATTACACGCTGAACCTCCTGAAACAATTGAGGGTTTTTTTATGGTTTTGAAAATTGTCTGGTCAATAAATTGTTTTTCAACAAGCTTCATTGCGCCTTTTACCGCGCCGGTCTCTTGTAAAAAAGTATCATCTTGGTGTGTAAGAATATCAACAAGCGCAGATCCAATACCAACAATCATTTTGCATTGCTTATTCCCATGGTCAATTTTCATTTAATTCTTTCCTATCAGTTTGGCAAAATTGGCTGTTAAATTAAACCGAGTAAAAGACAAGCTCCGGCAATCGCACACAGGTGAGTTTTCCACCGTAAACAGCTCCCGTATCAATTCCTATCTTGTTCGGTTGAACCAAGGGTTCCGGGAGCGGAGTATGCCCGAATATAACTTGTTTTCCAAAGTTGTAATCAGACTTTATGAATTTGCTCCGTATCCAAAGCAAGTCTTCCGAATTTTGCATTTCAAGTGGCACCTTGTTTTTGAGACCCGCATGAACAAATATATAATCATCTGTCTGGTAAAAAAGCTTTAACGAACCATAAAAATCAAGATGTTCCCTCGGGATTTGTGGTCCATTGGGCTGGCGGCAATTGCTCATATAGCTATCCAGAGCCTGTTGCCCCCCATTTACAAGATACGTAAGCTTATCAAATCCGGACATATATTTTTCCAGCATTTCTTCGTGGTTGCCTTTTAGAAAAACGATATGTTGAAAATGCTCCCTTAAGTCAATCAAATATTGAACCACCTCAAAAGAGCTCTTCCCTCTGTCAATATAGTCACCGATAAATATAAGTGTGTCGCTTCCAGAATCTATATCTATTTTATCCATAAGCGCTTGAAGCTTATCAAAGCATCCATGGATATCACCTATGGCAAATATTTTATTCATGATCAATTAAATTATCTGTACACACACTTTCAAATGTAACGTAAAGCGCCCGAAAACGCTATAAATATCACCTTATCCTAAAGACGTGCCTGGGGGCATCTAAACGTACGATGCCTTCCGATTTTGCCATCTGTAATGCCGTCTTATAATCATCAGAAGAAAGATGCCTGGACAGCATCTCTATTTCTGAAGCTCTGCCACATGGCCTGTATTGAGGCATGATATTTACATAACTATTCGGTGAGAGTTTTTGGGCGATGAACCGCATAATCTCTCGTGTCCCCGAAAAATCCGAAGGCAGTACCAGATGCCTGATCAAAAGCCCGCGTCTGGCGATACCGGATTCATCGATGTCAAGATCACCCACCTGACGATGCATCTCGATAAGCGCATTTCGTGCAACTTCAGGATAGTCTCCGGCATTGCATAAAACTGTCGCATTATCAGAACTCCAAAATTTGAAATCAGGCATATAAATATCAAAAACGCCATCAAGTATTTTCAGCGTCTCAACAGAATCATACCCACTTGAGTTATAAACAAGAGGCACAAAAAGTCCCCCTTCCACAGCAAGTTCCAGTGCCTTGAGTATATGCGGCACCACATGGGTGGGTGTTACAAAATTTATATTATGGCAGCCCATATTCTGCAGCTTCAGCATCAAATCAGCAAGCTCTGTATTCGATATTTCCCTGCCATACCCCTGATGACTGATATCGAAATTCTGACAGAATATACACAATAGATTACAATGTGTAAAAAATATGGTCCCGGATCCATGAGACCCAACAAGCGGCGCTTCTTCGCCAAAATGAGGATTATAGCTGGAAACCAGAGCTTTCGCGTCTGTTTTGCAAACACCCGTTTGGCCAGATTTTCTGTCAATCCTGCATGTTCGAGGGCAAAGAACACATGACTCGAGAATATTCCATGCCGCTTCCGCCTTCTTTTTAAGCAGGCCCTTTTTAAATGTTTTTATATAAACCGGTTCATGTAAAGCCACCGTGTATTTTCCCCTTTATACATATCTTTTTTGGGTATTTCTTCTGCCGCCATTCAGGGCAGTTTTAGCATACACCGATTAAACTGCCGCCCTGATAAATAACGAAAGAGACAAGCCATGCTACAAGGGTTGTATACACAACACTGAAAACTGCCCATTTTGCTGAATCGGTTTCACGCCCGATAACCGCCACTGTTGCAAAACAGGGAACATATAATAAAACAAACACCATGATAGATAAAGCAGAAAGAGGGGTCATCCCTGAAGTGGCAAGCGCCTTATTCAGCGCTTCAGGAACATTATCATCTACCGCATAAAGTACGCCCAGGGTGCTGACAACAATTTCTTTAGCTACAAACCCCGTAAGAAGAGCAACACTTCCTTTCCAGTCTATTCCAATAGGTGCGAAGACGGGCGCAAGGAATTTACCAATGCCTCCTAAAAAAGATTCTTCGGTTTCTTCGGTTTGTTTGGCTTTTAAAACTCTGGCGATTTCATCGTCCCGTTTCTTTTCCAAAAGTTTTATGGCTTCGCCTTTTTTCTCTATACTAACCTGTTCATAAGATGATGCGATATGTTTTAATTCTCCGGCATAATCCCGTGAATATTGAATATTTCGTGGAAAGGCTGAAAGCATCCAGATAATAACGGATCCTATAAGAATAACACTTCCCATTCGTTTAAGAAACATTTTGCTTCGATCCCACATGTGAATCAAAAGACTTCTTAGCATAGGCACCCGGTAGGGTGGCAATTCCATAACAAATGGCGCATCCGTTCCCCTGAGTATGGTTGACCGGAAAAGTTTGCCCGATAAAACGGCAAGCACGATACCCAGCAGATAAAGAGAAAAAATGACTGTCCCCGCCTTGTTGGGGAAAAATGTTCCCGCAAGAATAATAAATACCGGCAATCGCGCCGAACAGGACATAAACGGAGTAATGAGTATAGTCAGGATCCGATCCTTTTTGCTTTCCAGTGTTCGTGTTGCCATAATTGCTGGAACATTGCAGCCAAATCCCATCAGCATTGGGATGAATGACTTTCCATGAAGCCCAATAAAATGCATGATCCTATCCATGAGAAAGGCAGCTCTGGCCATATACCCCGTATCTTCAAAAATCGCTATGCAGAAAAATAAAATCAGGATGTTCGGCAAGAATACTACCACACTCCCAACGCCGGCAATAATGCCATCAATAATAAAGTCTTTTATCAGATTATCCGGCAAACCAGCTCCAATAAATATGGAAAACAGGGAAATCCCGCGATCAATCCACTCCATGGGATAGCTTCCCAGAGAAAAGGTAAGCTGAAACATTGCCCAGATGAAAAAGATGAAAATCGGAAAACCGAAGAACCGATTGGTAAGTACAAGGTCTATGGTTCGAGATATGTCAACGCGCTGTCTGGTGGATGTGGCAACCACCTCTTTAATAATCCCTGAAATAAAGCCATATCGTTCATCCGTCATGACGACTTCCGGATCATCATCGTAATAATCGATTAGATGCTTGCGAATCATTTCCGTTGCATCAAGAATTTCCTTGCCAGTCTGCCCTGCAGCAGATTCCACAATCCGCTCTTTAATGATTTTATCATTTTCAATAAGCTTAATAGCTATCCACCGGCTATTATACGGAAGATCTTTTTCGATCTTCTGTTCAAGAATAACTTGAAGATCGGCAATTGATTTTTCAATGTCCATGCTATACTTCACCCGTCTTTCTTGGGAAGTAGCATGACCTGACTCGGCAAACGCTACAATCGTTTGAAGCAGGGTGTCAATACCTTCATTTTTATTCCCAACAGTAAATACCACAGGGATATCAAGGAGTTGGGAAAGTTTATCCGCATCAATTTTTATTCCACGGGATTGAGCCAGGTCAGCCATATTCAGGGCAAAGACCACCTTGCAATCCAGCTCTCGAATTTGAGTGGCTAAGTAAAGACTTCTTTCTAAATTTGACGCATCAATTATAGTGACGACCACGTCGGGACTTTCATCAAGAACAAAATTTCTGGCGATAATTTCTTCGATGGAGAAAGGGGTGAGGCTATAAGTTCCGGGCAAATCAATAATATTTAAATGATAGCCGAATTTTTTGATGCTTCCTTCTTTTTTTTCAACCGTTACACCCGGCCAGTTCCCAACTTTTTGGCGCGTACCGGTAATAGCATTAAAAATTGTTGTCTTCCCGGAATTTGGGTTGCCGGATAAGGCTATCGTTAATGTCTTTTCTTTCATGATGAAGGCACCCATCCTTCGGCTATAGTTTCGACTTCTATCTGTGCCGCTTCTTCTACCCGAAGCGATACATGATATCCTTTTACTACCAGTTCAATAGGATCCTTGAGCGGCGCGTATTTTTCCACATAGATATTAGAACCCTTGGTCATCCCCATCTCAAGAATTCTCCTGCGCAACAGGCTGTTCCCGCTTATGTTTTTAATAAGACCTGACTGGCCTTCCTTCATTTCGCTCAATCGCATGGTGGCCTCACTGCAACTGTATCCTGGTTAACCCTGTATCGGCTGAACAAGTACTTTTTTAGCCAGCCCTCTTCCCAGAGCATAGCGTTTATAATCCACAGCAACAACAAGTTGTCCTGAACCCTGGTTCGTCACAACTTCAACTTTATCTCCTATCCGCAGCCCCATTGCAGATAATCGCATCCGGGCGCCTGTCCCCCCTGAAAATGATTTGATCTGAAGTTGTTCTCCTGGCTTTGCAGATGTCAGCGGTATATCCACAACCCTGTCTTCAATGCAGCTGGAACATATCCCGTAAATTTCCATCCTGTGCTGCAGCATGTGAAATCCATGGCTCATTGCGATCTGAGCCTGCAGGGATTCAAGCGCTTCATCTTCAAACTCAATAATACGTTTGCATTTTGTGCAGACCATGTGATCATGATGATGGCCAAGATGCATATGCTCATAACGTATTTCGCCATTTTTAAACCGATGCTTAACAGCAAATCCGAATCTGCACATGAGATTCAGCGTTGCTCTAACGAAATTCAGATCAAAATCGTGCCCATTTTCATGAAGCAGTTGAATCAACTCGCTGGTCGTAACATGGCCCTCTGTCTTGAAGAACACATCAAGAACTTTTAAGCTGTCTTCAAACCTGTCAACATGTTCCTGTTTAAAAAGTTTTTTAAGCTGTTCTTTTTCTAGTAAATGTATATTCTTCATATAAAGATCTCTTTCATCTGCAATACTGCTGAGCCTCTATATTAAGCTTGCAGCAGGGACTTGTCAATAAACCAAAATAGTATTAATCAAGTGATTTAAGATAGATGGGCGCAAGAACGAGCCATGCAGGAATCACCGAATGTGATCCGAATGTGTAAAAATCCTATCCGTTTGGCCCAGGTATGGTATATGTGGTACACGAACCGGATGAGCAGGTTCTCGTCTGGCTTTTTGGGCCCTGATTTTTCCCTGATCCACTGCCTATCGAGTAGCTGGAATTGCTAAGGATCCGTTCGAAATCTAAGGAACTGCATTCCGGACACTTCATTTCAACTTCTTCATTCTGATTAACCATTAAAATTTCGAAGTTTGAATTACATGCTAAGCATCTGAATTCATATATCGGCATCACTATACCTCACAATGAACATTAACAATTTATTTCATGTTAAAAACAATTATCCATCATTCAATGAAAATGCAACAAGAACTCATTGGACAGCATCAAGCATTTCTCTGGCATGGTCGAGAGTTGTCTGGGTGATTTCTTCCCCGCCAAGCATTCGTGCAATTTCTTCCAGACGAGTCTCTCCAGATAACTGATTGATTTCAGTTTTTGTTCTGCCTTTGGAAACAGTCTTAGACACGCTAAAATGATGATCACCAAATTTTGCTATCTGCGGCAGATGCGTGATACAAATGATCTGGTGGTGATCTGCGAGTTTCGCCAGTTTTTTCCCGACGACTTCGGCCACACCCCCTCCAATGCCAGCATCTACCTCATCAAAAACAACTGTTTCAACTGATTCTGACTCTGCCAGTATCGCTTTTAAGGCCAGTACCACGCGTGAAAGCTCACCGCCTGAAGCAATATTTGCCAATGGCTTCAACGCTTCCCCCACATTTGGAGAAATCATAAATATTGCCTGGTCAATACCTGTGTCACTGATCACGCATCCATTTGCCACAAGATGAGGATCTGTGTCATTTCCAGCGGGAATCGGACGGAGTGACACGTCAAATGCAGACCGGTCCATTTTCAACGACGAAAGCTCTAATTCCACTTTTCTGGCCAATGTTTTGGCCGCCACTTTCCTTTTCTCCGAAAGTTCGGTTGCCAGCAGCACTAATTTTTCATGCTGTTTGGAAAGCATTGCTTCAGTTTCAGGAATTTTTTCTGATATATTTTCAATTTCAGACAGTTCAGTTTCAATGGCCACGAGATATGCAAGAACAGCTTCTAACGAACCACCGTATTTTCTTTTTAATTTTTGGAGCGTATCAATACGCGCTTCAACTTCCTCCAGACGCCTCTCGTCGATTTGAATGTTTTTCAAATACGTCGTCAGCTGTCCGGCAATATCTTCTATGCTAAATACCACCTCATCGATACTTTTTGCTCTTGCCATGAGCTCTGGATCGATTTGACCCGCTTTTTCCAGATCTTTCTTAATCTCTGCCAGCCGTTCTGAAATTGAGCCTTCCGCATTATAAAGTGTTTCCGCACTGCCATGTGCGATTCGATACAGCTCTTCTCCGTTCCTCAGGCGTATCCTCTCCTGCTCAAGTGCTTTATCTTCTCCTGGAATAATAGAAGCGGAAATAACTTCATTTTTCTGAAAATTGATAAAATCGATCCGCTCCGTCTGAGTATCCTTTCGCTTCATCAGATCGTTAAGCTTTTTGATCAGCGGCACCGTCTCATGAAAACAGTGCTGAACCTGCTGGCGCAACGGCATCAATCCACCGAATTGATCCAGAATCAAGAGATGCTGTGTCTCCTTTAATAAACCCTGGTGCGCATGCTGGCCGGAAATGCTGGCAAGATTTTCTGTAATCGCGGTCAACATTTGAACCGTCGCAATGCGGCCATTCATATAAATTTTATGTTTCTCATTGCTGGAAATAACCCTTCGGATTAACAAACCTTCAGAACTATCCAATCCATGCTCTTCCATTAGTTCAGCGGCCCGGCTTCCTTTTTCAATTTTAAACATTGCTTCCAATTCTGCGACCTCAGCGCCTGTACGGATAAGTGTTGAGTTCGCCCGGCTTCCTAAAATCAGATTCACAGCATTAATAATAATCGACTTGCCGGTTCCGGTTTCTCCGCTGATGATGGTAAGCTTATCTGAAAAACAGATATGCAAATCGTCGATGATCGCAAAGTTTTTAATGATGAGCTCTTGTAGCATAGGGTCTAAACGCTATTCTTTCCACGCAGTCGGTACTTTATTTTTATATATCGCATACCCTTTCTTTTTTGTAAAGGCATAAGCAGCCATCGTGAATCAAACAGGATGC
>JAABPS010000013.1 GCA_011391835.1 Desulfobacteraceae bacterium | reverse complement strand
TAATGCCTCTGGACATATAGCCAAAAATACCTCGTGGGACAGAGGCAACAATTTGCGGAACTCTTGCTTCATGCCAGCCGACATTGATATTTAACGCATCCACACGTCCTTCAGTGGCAAGACGTCTGGCGTATTCCTTTAATTCTTCACGGCCCTGTCCGCCCGGCATAAAATCATTCCCATTCATCCGAACCAGCAAGGGGAAATCATCGCCAACGGTTTTTCGAATTGCCTGCATTATCTCCAGGCCAAAACGCATTCGGTTTTCCAATGACCCGCCGTAGTGGTCGGTTCGCTGATTGGTTACAGGAGAAAGGAACTCACTGATAAGATAGCCTGTACCGCTGAGCACTTCCACGCCATCATATCCTGCTTTTTTTACTCTTTCTGCGGCTTGTGCGAAACTTCTGATAATTTGCCCGATCTCTTCAATGGGCAGTTCGCGCGGGGTTTCTCTGGTCAGCCGTGAAGCAATCGGAGATGGAGCCACCGGCTGTTTGCCATCCAGCAGGAATGAATGAGTGTAACGGCCTGCATGATTTATCTGCACAATAGCCTTTGCGCCATTTTTTTTGATCACAGTTGCAAGACGGGAAAGGCCTGGGATAAACTCATCCGTGTACGCCCCAATGCACATTGGGTTGCCGGATAATTCATCAATGGCCGCAAATCCCACAGCAATCATGCCGGCACCGCCTTTAGCTCTTTCTTTGTAAAAATGAATCATCCTGTCTGTAATGAAGTATTTGTCCGCCATCCCGAGATGCATGGCAGGCATATATATCCTGTTTTTTACTTCAATGGTGTTTATTTTAATAGATGCAAAAATCGGATCTTTCATATTTCCCCCTTTTTTTGTTGAGTAAATATATGATGCGTACTTTTTATAATACGTCTAACAATAAACCAATAGCGAGGAGTAGCGGTGTCAGAATATTGATCAGTACATTTTTAGCCATATATGGAATAAGTTTATCCATATCGTCGGCATATTTAAGAGCGCCCATGGCCGTTGGTATCGCAATGATCACAGTCCCAAGGGAAAGCAAGCTCAGTGCAGGCAGAATGCCCAATAAAAAGCCTGCTATAACGGAAAGGTAGGCGCCTGCCAGGAATGCCGTGTAAATCTTCGCGCTGTTTTTCCTCCCAATCGTAATAGGCAGATGACTCCTTCCAGCCTTTTTATCTGCATCAACGTCAGGAAACTGATTCAGGAGCAACAGATCGCTCACAAGAAAAAAAGGAACCAGTGATGCAAAGAAAGCGCTCCATGAATACCCGCCAGTCAGGACAAAGTAAGTCCCCATGACCATCAGTGTGCCAAAACCGAGCCCGGGCGCGATCAGGCATAGAAAAGGGCTTCGGGTAATCCAGTTCGTATAAGCAATAATAACAAGGACCCCCAGACCGCCCAGCGGTAAAATCCAACTGCCCCATACAAGTAAAAAATACGCACCAATCAGAATAGTTATCGCAAGTGCAGCACTGCCTGTTATCAAAGCGATGTTCGCTTTTTCCGGGCTCTGGGGAAGCGTCCCGCTGCCGCCGCTGAAGGGTGTACGCTGCGTGTTTAAATCAAGGCCGCTTTTAAAATCAGAATATTCATTTAAAGCGTTAACGCTGATGTGCGATGCCATTCCGCCAATCAATGCCAGGATAAGATACACATAATGAATGGATACACCAGCAAACACCGCTGCCCCCGCGCCAAGGACAACGCAAACAGGCGGCAACACCAGAAAAGGCAGCCGCATGGTGCCCAGCGCCGCCTTGCTGTTCGAATTAGCTACATTGGTTTCGTTCATGTCAGACCGATTATCCCTTTAATTTTTTTAGCAAAAACGCCATATTTTGACCCAGGACTTTCATGGTTTTCATGCCTTCTTCATCCTTTTCAACATCACCCGGTGAAAGCCCAATGGCGATATTCCAGTAACTCGACCCGGGAACAAACATTTGATTGTAAAGAAAAAAATGGTTCAGCGCATCATAGGCGAAAACGCATCCTGCCCTGCGAACTGCCACCACCGCAGCACCCACTTTATGCTTGAGCATTTGTCCATTTGCAGTAGATACCATCCCTGCGCGATCAATGAGAGCTTTGCTTTCCGCCGTTACGTTAGAAAAATACGTGGGTGAGCCCAGGATAATTCCATCTGCTTCAATCATTTTTTCAATACATTCGTTCAGGCCATCCGTATCCACCGAGCACCGCTTATTTGCGTTTGAAAAGCATTTAAAACAGGCAATGCACCCGACGATTTTTTTCCCTGCAAGCTGTACCAGTTCTGTTTCAATTCCTTCCTGTTCCAATTCCTTGAAAACCGCCTTAATCAGAATAGATGTATTTCCTTGTTTTCGTGGACTGCCGTTAAACCCGACAACTTTCATATTGCCTCCTTGTTTTTTATAGATCGATTGATACCACCTACACAATTGGAAGAAATCACGCAATAGGAAAAAATGATACAGGTAAATTTTGCCAGTGTATTTCCCCTCAACATCATTCGATTGAATTTTCCTTGACGTATAATGGCAGATTTTCTATGCTCCGGTTTCAAAAAACAGGTTCTTAGCAGTTCAACCAATTCTTCAATTAGGGTGTATCCCCGATTCAAAAAGGTTCTTGTAGTGAGTATAAAATTTTCAAAATATGTCTCTGGTTCCTTATGACCATAACACGAATATTAACAGCTATTTTTATTGGAATATTTATCGGGGTCGGCATTTACACCTTTCAGTACGCTGAAGGGTTCTCGTACGTCAGCACAGACCCAAGAGTCTGCGCCAATTGCCATATCATGCGCCCCCAGTTCGATTCATGGCAGAAATCCAGCCATCACAAAGCCGCACGGTGCGTGGACTGCCATCTGCCCAGCGGCTTTATCGGTAAATATATTGCCAAGGCCGATAATGGTCAGCGGCATTCCAGAGGTTTCACATTTCAGAATTTTCACGAACCCATCATGATTACTGAAAAAAATGGCAATATCCTGCAGGAAAACTGCATTCGTTGCCACGAACCCATGGTCCAAAACCTTGCTATGGTCGGGAAGATTGATACAAAAACAGTCAGTTGTGTTCATTGCCATCAGAGCACGGGCCATGGCGAAAGGACAGGACTCGGGGGCATGAACAAAAATTCTTACATGAGGGAGAATCTATGATCCGTCTTTTAAAAAAACCATTAAAGATCTGGCATTACATCGTCATTATTGTAATCGTGGCCATCGGCACAGCGCTTGTGACAGGGCTGCTTGTCAATATATTTGAGAGAAAAAGCGAAAGCCTGAACCCCTATGTCCGCCTGGTGGAAGTGACCGAGGATGACACCGACCCTGCAAAATGGGGTATTAATTGGCCCCGTGAATATGATTCCTATAAAAAAACAGTGATTCGTACAAGCACCCGTTTCGGAGGCCACGGAGGGTCTGAGGCCTTGCCTGCTGAGAAGATTGAACGGGATCCCTGGTTGAAACGGATATTCCTTGGGTATGCCTTCTCCATTGATTATCGTGACAGGCGGGGCCATGCGTACATGCTGGAGGACCAGGAAAAGACATTACGACAGACCAAGCCCCAGACAGGATCATGTCTTCATTGCCATGCCTCCGTCATGCCTCTTTACCGGAAACTCGGAAATGGGGATGCCAAAAAAGGAATGGAGGAGACCTACAAATATTCATACCAGGACCTGAATAAAATGCTCCACGATATGGGACATGCCCACCCGGTATCCTGCGTGGATTGTCATGACCCAAAAACCATGCAGCTCCGGGTGACCCGTCCAGCGTTTATTACGGGTATTCAGAGTCTTGCTGAATCCAGCGCCGTGCTTCCTCAACTTCCATCCGTGGATCTCTGGCGGCAGGGAAATCGAAAACAGAAATACAATCCGAACATCGAAGCCTCCCGCACTGAAATGCGCGCGCTGGTATGTGCGCAATGCCATGTGGAATATTATTGCTCAAGCAAACAACCGCTTGTCTTCCCCTGGGGGAATGGCTTGAAGGTTGAAGACGTGGAAGCCTTCTGGAATGAATCCGTTTTTCCGGACGGCACGCCTTTCTTTGATTTCGCGCATCAGGAATCCGGCGCTAAGGTGCTGAAGGCCCAGCATCCGGAATTCGAATTGTGGAGCCAGGGGATTCATGCCCGAAGCGGGGTCTCATGCGCGGATTGCCATATGCCCTATATGCGGGACGGCGCCGCCAAGGTTTCTGACCACTGGGTGCGAAGCCCGCTTCTGAATATCAGCCGGGCATGCCAGACCTGTCACAAATTCTCGGAACAGGAAATAGCGGCCCGCGTGGATACCATCCAGGAAAGGAATTATAAACTGCTGCAACGGAACGGAAAGGCTCTCATGGATTTGTTGGATGCTATTCAGAAGGCCATAAAAGAAGGGGCCGACGACGACCAGTTGAAAGAAGCCCGCGATTTTCAGCGGAAGGCCCAGTGGAGAACGGATTTTGTCGCCGCAGAAAATTCTATGGGATTTCACGCACCCCAGGAAGCGGCCCGGATCCTCGGAGAGGCTGTTGACTATGCACGCCAGGGTCAAGTGGCTGCTGTCAATTGGAGGAATATCAAAAAGTAAATGGATATCAATGGGAGCGTGTCTGAGCCTGCATGCGTATTTTATCTCCCAAAAAACCTTACGATATGTTACACCGCCGCAGAGAAAAACAAAATGCAGTGCCCGGTGCGGTTCCGGCTATCCAGCCATTCTGGGATCTCACATGAAGTGACGTTATGCAGACCTCGAGGATGCTGCCTCATAATTTAAAACATAGGAGAAGGTAGATTATGGAAAGACGAACATTTCTAAAATTGGGAGTGACGGGAATCGGCACTATGGCCTTGGCAGACAACGCCTGGGCTCTTAAGCTGTATCCGAATCCATCCGGCAAAAAATGGGCTGTGCTTTATCATACCTGGTGTGGCTCTTCCCGTGACGCAGGAATATGGATTTCCGAGGGCATGGGCGGAATTGCAGATGTATTCGACATACGTGAAAACCCTGATCTAAAGAGATTTGACCACATCATCATCGGTGGTTCCATCCGATCAGCCAGAATCAACTCCTCGATGCGAAAGTACATTGAAGAGAACAAAGGTCTTTTAAAAGGAAAGATTCGAGGGCTTTATGCAGTATGTGGGAATAACCGGCGGCCTGCAGGGCCTCAACAAAAAGAAATGTATATTGATAAACAATTGGCACAATTCTGCGAAGTCAGCAATGTCCCGGGAAAAGTGTTTAACGGGAGAATAACGCAAGGCTTATTGGATAGAGAAACTCTTGAACTGATGAAACAGGCGAAGATGGAAGATTATGATGACCTTAAACGGGCCGGTTGCTTAGCCTTTGGGAAAGAAATTTTGGATAGCATGAAGTGGTTAGCAATTAATCGGACAGCACTGATAGCCCGTATGGAATAATGCGATAACGTCTTTATCCGTCCAGACGCCGCACATGATGAACCAGCTTTATCTTTTTTAAATCGGACATAATTTTTCTTAGCTGTGCTGTATCCTTGACAGAAATCGTAAAACACCCATCCACGGTTTTGTTGTCAAGGGTTTTCGTATTTACCCCCACGATATTGGCCTCATTTCTGCTGATAACCGATGTAATATCCGCAAGCAAACCAACACGGTCAAATGACGTAACTTGAATCTTAACCGAATATGTCTCCGCGATATCCTTGTTCCACTCAACCTCAATTTGCCGTTCAGGGTTCATTCTTAAGGCATTGACGCAGCGTGTTCGATGCACCGTAACACCAAACCCCTGTGTAATATAACCCGTGATTGAATCGCCGGGAACCGGCTGGCAGCACTTTCCAAACTTTATCAGTATATCATCAACCCCCTTGACAACAACGCCAGACCCCGGTCTCTTTTTTCTAACCCGGCCAAGGATCTTATTTAAAAGTGTCTCTTCTTCAACTTCTACTTTTGGTTTCGGAATAATTCTACCAACGATCTGCAGTGGCGTTATTTTTCCATATCCGACACTGGCAAGCAGATCATCGACTGTCTTGAAACCAAAATGCTCTGCCACCTTTTCCGTCTGTCCGGCTTTTAAGAGCGTATTAAAATTCAGGTTGTTTTTTCGAAATGTCTTTTCGCACATCTCTCGCCCAAGCGTGAGACTCCGATCCTTTTCCTGGGTTTTAATCCATTGCCGTATTCGTGAACGGGCTTTTACTGTTTTGACAAATTTCAACCAATCCTTACTCGGATGATGATTTTTTGAAGTGATGATCTCAATCGTATCACCTGTTTTTAATCTGTAATTCAAATGCACCATACTGCCATTCACTTTGGCCCCCGTGCATTGATTTCCCACTTCAGAATGAATTGAATAGGCAAAATCAACGGGTGTGGCGCCGCTGGGCAGAGACCGTATATCGCCGCGAGGCGTAAACACATAGACTTCATCCGCAAAAAGATCAATGCGGACATTTTCCAGAAATTCGTCCGGATGCTTGAACTCTTTCTGGTTTTCCACCAGGTTTTGAATCCAGGAAAATTTCTTGCTTATATTCTCATCAATCCGTTTCCCTTCCTTGTAGCTCCAGTGCGCGGCGATGCCTGATTTGGCAACCCGATCCATCTCTTTGGTTCTGATCTGTATTTCCATCCGCTCGCCAAAAGGGCCAATAACGGATGTATGCAGAGACCGGTACATATTGGGCTTGGGAATTCCGATATAATCTTTAAACTTCTTTGAAATGGGCTTCCACAGGGCATGTATCAAACCAAGGGCTTCGTAGCATTGGGGGATGGTATCAAGAATTATTCGAAATGCGATGACATCATAGATATCATCAAACGTGAGATTCTGTTTGGCCATCTTTTGATAAATGCTGTAAAAATATTTATACCTGCCCAGAACTTCACAGTTCAGATGATATTCATCCATTTTATTCTTAATGTAGTTTTTTACCGTTTCAATATACTTTTCGCGTTCATCTTTGTCTTTATTGACCAGGGCTTTAATCTTTAAGTATTCTTCCGGCTGAAGATACATAAAGGATGTATCTTCAAATTCATTTTTCATCCAGTATATGCCCAGCCGCGCGGATATGGGCGCATAGATATCAAGTGTCTCCTGAGCGATCTCAATTCTTTTTTGATCCGTGTGGAACTTCAATGTCCTCATATTGTGAAGCCGGTCAGCCAGTTTGATAAGTATCACACGAATATCATCTGCCATGGCCAGAAGCATCTTCCGGATACTTTCCGCATAACGCTCCTGTGAATTTCTAAAAGAAAGCTTGCCGAGTTTGGTCACACCCGACACAATATTCATAACATCTTCGCCAAACATTTCCTTGATTTCAGATGGTGTTGCTTTTGTATCTTCAAGGACATCATGCAGCAGCGCCGCCGCGACACTCACCATATCAAGATTCATGTCCGCCAGTATTCCCGCGACCTCAAGCGGATGAGACAAATAGGGTTCACCCGACAGCCGCACCTGCCCGTCATGAACCCGTGCAGAATAGATATATGCGCGATCAATTATATCCACATCAGCGTCGGGATTATTTTCCGTAACTTTATCGATGATATCACTGATTCGTATCATTCGTATTTTCTTCTTTTAAAGTCTTCCAGCCAAAAACCATCATCGCCTAATATGCCTTTGCAAAGACCACCCGTTGATTGCTTTTCTCCCCGCAGCAGATACAATTGCCCTTATCTTTTTCGTTTTCAAATGGAATACAACGGATCGTAACACTGAAATCGTCTTTAATTTTCAATTCGCATTTGCTGGAGCCGCACCAGTGCGCCAGAACAAAACCGCCATGAATTTCCGGCTTGTCCTTATCTTCAGGTGTAAAAAACATGTTAAATGCTTCTTTCTCATCAACGGACACCGTATGGTGCTTCGCAAAGTCTGAAGCTCTGTGAAATAAATTTCTTTGTATGTCATCAAGCATGGCCGGCATCTCCTTTATGAACTGATCTCTTTTGATGAATGCCTTCTCTGAATGACTCTTATCTCTTCTTGCCGCACATACTGAATCATTATCAATATCTCGCGGGCCTATCTCAACGCGGATAGG
Source organism: Desulfobacteraceae bacterium (assembly GCA_011391835.1). Lineage (GTDB taxonomy): Bacteria > Desulfobacterota > Desulfobacteria > Desulfobacterales > JAABPS01 > JAABPS01. Next base: position 9,940 of record JAABPS010000013.1, on the reverse strand, counting down.
TATTCCCTTTTTGATCCAGTCCCATCCTCGTGCGCCGCCCATATCCCGGTCATCTATTTCAACTTCAATTTTTCTGGAATGATACGATACATCCCTGAGATCTCTGGCCAGGCTATTTACATAAGTCATCACCTTTTCCCTGTCTTCAGGTTTTCGAATAATCGGCATGAGAACCACATGGGAGGATGCTATTCGCGGCGGCAGAATAAGGCCATCATCATCTCCGTGTATCATAATCAGCCCGCCGATAAGCCGTGTGGATACCCCCCAGGAAGTTGTCCACGCATATATTTCCTTCTCATCAGCGGATTGAAACTTAATATTAGATGATTTGGCAAAATTCTGGCCAAGAAAATGAGATGTCCCGGATTGCAGCGCCTTTCTGTCCTGCATCATTGCTTCAATACACAGCGTATCCACTGCCCCCGGAAATCTTTCCATAGGACTTTTCCTCCCTTTGATGACAGGCATGGCCATATACTCTTCTGCAAATTTTGCATATACATCCAGCATCATATGCGTTCGTTCAATGGCTTCATTTTCCGTTGCATGCGCTGTATGCCCTTCCTGCCAGAGAAACTCGCTGGTGCGCAGAAATATCCGCGTTCGCATCTCCCATCGAACCACATTTGCCCACTGATTGATCAGAACCGGCAAATCCCTGTAACTGCTCACCCATTTTGAAAATGATTCTCCGATAATTGTTTCCGAAGTGGGCCTGACAACAAGTGGTTCACTAAGCGGCCCTGCTGGAACCAGCCCCGAATCAGCGCTTTGCTCAAGCCGATGATGCGTAACAACCGCGCACTCTTTTGCAAAACCCTCAACATGCTCTGCCTCTTTGTTAAAAAAGCTCAATGGAATAAATAAAGGGAAATAGGCATTTTTAACCCCTGTCTCCTTAAACAACGCATCCAGTTCATGTTTTATATTTTCCCACAGGGCATACCCCCACGGTTTTATCACCATACAGCCTCTGACCGGTGAATTTTCTGCTATATCCGATGCCTTTACCACCTGTTGATACCATTCCGGGTAATCCTCGCTCCGCGTTGGAGAAATCGCAGTCTTAGTCTGTTTTCCCATATTCACCTTTTGTTAATAATTCTGTTTGTAACCAATACAAACCTTCTTACGGTCTGTCGGCCTTTTCATATCTTTTTATTTCGTCCAATAAAACCTCGACAAGTTTTTCCTCTGGAACTTTTTTTACAACCTTTCCTTTTTTAAAAAGAATCCCCATTCCATCCCCGCCTGCGATGCCAATATCCGCTTCCCGCGCTTCCCCTGGCCCGTTTACAACACATCCCATGATGGCAATTTTTATGGGTATTTTTTTTGAGATAAGTTCCTTTTCCACCTTTTCCACAGTTTTAAACAGGTTGATATTTGTCCTCCCGCACGTAGGACATGCGATAATTTCCGGGCCGCGTTTCCGTATATTCAGGGCGCTTAAAATTTCGTACCCAACTCTTACTTCTTCAACAGGGTCCCGTGTCAGCGAAACACGCAAGGTATCGCCAATGCCATCAGCAAGCAGAATACCAATACCCAGCGAGGACTTCACAATCCCCGGATAAAGAGGACCCGCTTCCGTAACGCCCACATGCAGCGGGAGATCAGTCTTTGAAGAAAGCAGCCGGTAAGCTATAACTGTTCGAATCACATCAGAAGCTTTAATTGAAATCTTTATCAGGTGAAAATCCAGAGACCGTATAAATTCAATATGCCGCACAGCGCTTTCAACCATTGCTTCCGGAGTCGGGCCCCCATGTTCTTTCAACAGGTCTTTTTCAAGAGATCCGGAATTTACCCCGATCCGTATGGGAATGCTCATGTCTCTGGCGCACTCCACGACTTTTTTAACCTTTTCCCTGCCCCGGATATTGCCGGGATTTATTCGCAAGCAATCCGCGCCTGCTTTGGCTGCAGAAATGGCCAGGCGGTAGTCAAAATGCACATCAGCAATCACAGGAATGGATATCTTTTTCTTAATGGTTGAAATGGCCAGCGCAGCCTCTTCATCTGGAATAGCCAGCCTGACGATTTCACATCCTGCAGCTTCCAATCGCCTGATCTGGCGTACAGTCGCAGATATATCCTGGGTAACGGTGTTTGTCATGGATTGGACAGATATATCCGCCCTGCCGCCGACTTTTACGTTGCCAACCATGATCTGCCTTGTTTTTTTCCTTTTTGCCTGAAAAGACATGTCCGCATGCTCCAATATGAATGGGTTAATGGATCTCACTTCTTAACCGCAATGTATATATATTATACTGTAATCTGTCAGCAAAAACAATTGTAAAAACATGAATCATTATTCCCCTTGAATAAGAAAAAACTGTCTGATATGCAAGGTTACTCACTTTTTAAGTAGTGCCGCTATAACTTCATAATATAATCCATACAAAAAAAGCAAACAGGAGGGCCTCTGAAATGAATAAATTTTTGGATAAACACCGTGCTGGAGAAAAACCAAATTCATTGATCAAAGACAGTATTATCCGCCATGCCTTGGAAAATGAGCTGCCATGCGCTGTTGCCTTTAACATTGCCAAAGAACTGAACGTTCCAGCAATAGAGATCGGCAAAAACGTGGATCTGATCAATTTCAGATTGACAAAATGTCAGTTAGGTCTTTTTGGATACATGCCTGATAAAAAAATTGTAAAATGCCCGGAATCCATTGATCCTGAAATTAAAGCTGCAATCCAGAAAGCGCTGATTGATAACAGACTCTCATGCGAAAATGCGTGGAATATTGCAGCATCCTTTAATGTTCATAAGATGACCATCAGCGCTGCATGTGAATTCATGGGAATTAAAATAAACAAATGTCAACTGGGCGCCTTTTAATAGACCCTGAATAACCTGCCATTGGGGAAACCATATATCCAATGAATTTGTTGGTGTGCAAAAAGTAGCGGTAGCTCATGACGCAAATACATCGGAGTCGCCTCTTCACTTTTGGCAGAGATATTTAGCGAAGAACTGACCCTTATGCTTTCTTTGCCTGTTCGATCAGTTCCACCAAAGAAAGGAGTTTTGGTTTTGGGTTGGGATGGGAGAGTGTCGCCATCGCTTCGGGAGCCAACACGCCTCTTAAATACGTTTCCACATCAAAATGCTCATACCAGCAGTCAAGGATCTTTAAGCACGGATGGCCTACCTGCTCAAAACGGCAATAGGAAAATTGAATCTGATGCCCCAGTTTTGGACATCTAACTTTATAATCTTCCCCCGGAGGACTGCTCTCATTTTTCTGGTCATTCATTTTTAACAACGCTGGAGACCGAACGTATCGATCTCCAGCGACTCCACATACACATTTTATTTAAAACGCGCCCGCTCTGTACTGTCTCGGTTTCGGCAATGGCTCTATATCTTTTAATGCCCGTTGAATTTCGGCTTCCGGCAGCGCATGGTCTTTGAGTTTCCCGCTCAGGTAAGCTTCGTAAGCCGCCATATCCACAAGTCCATGACCGCTCCAGTTAAATAGAATAACCTTTTTCTTTCCTTCTTCCTTTGCTTTGACAGCTTCGCGAATAGCAGCAGCAATTGCATGATTCGTTTCAGGCGCGCTGATAAATCCTTCTGCCCGTGCAAAGGTAATACCTGCCTTGAATGTTTCTAACTGTTGGATCGATATCGGTCTGACGATGCCATCAAGAATAAGCTGGCTTACAATGGGAGCCATCCCATGATATCTCAACCCCCCTGCATGGATGGGCGCTGGAACAAATGTATGACCCAGTGTATGCATGGGTGCAAGCGGAGCCATTTGCACCGAATCGCCAAAATCATAGGCAAAAGGCCCTTTGGTCATCGTCGGGCAGGAAGCAGGCTCAACAGCAATAATATCAATCTTCTTGCCGTTGATCTTATCCCTCACAAAGGGAAGCGCCAATCCAGCAAAATTGCTTCCACCACCGGCACATCCAATGACAATATCCGGATAATCTCCAGCAATCTTCATCTGCTTCTGACATTCCAGGCCAATAACGGTCTGGTGCATCAGGACATGATTTAACACACTTCCCAGAGAATAGCGCGTCTGCCCGGTTTTATCACTGACCGCAGCTTCAATTGCTTCACTGATCGCTATACCAAGGCTTCCCGGTGAATCAGGATTTTGGCTTAAAATCTTTTTACCAGCATTTGTTTCCGTACTTGGGCTCGCCACACAATTGGCGCCCCAGGTCTCCATCATCATCCGCCGGTAAGGCTTTTGATTATAGCTTATTTTTACCATATAGACCTTGCACTCCAGCCCAAAAAGCGCGCAACTAAACGCAAGGGCGCTCCCCCACTGACCCGCACCTGTCTCTGTGGTGATCCGCTTGATGCCGGAAATTTTATTATAATACGCCTGCGCAATAGCGGTATTGGGTTTATGACTGCCTGCGGGGCTGACTCCTTCATTCTTGAAGTAGATCTTTGCAGGTGTGTCAAGCGCCTTCTCAAGGCCATACGCTCTATAGAGTGGTGTAGGCCGCCAGATGAGATATTTTTCCAGAATTTCATCCGGTATATCAATAAACCTCTCCTGGCTTACCTCCTGGGCAATAAGCGGCATGGGGAAAAGAGGTGCTAAGTCATCCGGCCCCACCGGCTGGCCTGTGCCTGGATGGAGCACAGGCTCCAGCGGAGTTGGAAGATCCGCCTGCACGTTGTACCACTTGCGGGGAAGTTCTTTTTCTGGCAATAAAATTTTCCTGGTTTTCATCACTGCTCCTTTCTACAATTAGTTACTGGGATTATGCGTTATCATCTCTATGGGTCATTCGAATTTCGCCACTTTTTAGTGCGATACGGATACTGTCCAGAATACCGTTTATGAAGGCGCCGGACTCCTGGGCGCCAAATTTTTTACCGATATCAATCGCTTCGTTAATCACTACCTTTGGCGGGATATCGGGGCAGTGCAATAATTCATACACACCTATTCTCATGATATTTCTGTCCACACAGGAAATCCGGGTGAGCTTCCAGTGATCAGCAAAATTTTCAATTAATGCGTCAATTTCACTGCTTGCCCGTACAACGCCTCGTGCGAGTTTGTTAAAGTAGGGCAGCGCTCTTTTTGAAGGCGTAAAGTGACGGCAAAAATTTTCTATCACTTTTTCTATGTCGGTTTGATTCATATCTGCATAGTAAAGCGCTTGTAGAGCAAGCTCCCGGGCACTGCGACGAGTTCCCATGACTATGTCTTGCTGACAACCTCAATGAGGTTGGCCATTTCAATAGCAGATATCGCCGCACTCCACCCTTTATTCCCTGCCTTTGTCCCCGCACGTTCGATGGCCTGTTCGATGGTATCTGTTGTCACAATCCCAAATATGACTGGGACTTCAGACTCAAGGCCTACCATGGCAACCCCTTTGGTTACTTCTGCACTGATATATTCAAAATGCGGAGTTGCCCCTCTTATGACGGCGCCAATACAGATAACTGCATGGTAACGGCCTGTTTTCGCTACTTTCTTTGCAATCAGCGGTATTTCAAAAGCGCCAGGCACTTTAACAATATCAATATCTTCATCTCTGGCTCCTGAGCGCAGCAACGCGTCAACCGCTCCATCTGCAAGCTTTTCGGTAATGAAATCATTAAAACGACTTACGACAAGAGCAAATTTCTTTCCTTTAGCGATTAGGCCACCTTCATAAATCTTTGTCATTATATTCCTCCCGACTTAAAATTGAGAATTGATCTAATATGAAATAGCCACATCATTAACCAGCATCCATTCAGCCATTACATCAATACAGTGAAATATTCAAGGTGTGCAGTCAATATTAAGCAGATGACCCATTTTAATCTTCTTGCATTCAAGATATCCTTTATTGTGTTTATTCGCTTTTACTTCCATTGGCACCTGCTCAACAATGCTGAGTCCATACCCCTGAAGGCCTACCATTTTCTTGGGGTTATTTGTGATAAGCCTCATCTTTCTAACGCCCAGATCAACTAAAATCTGTGCACCGATGCCATAACTTCTCATGTCTGCTTCAAATCCGAGCTTTTCATTTGCTTCAACCGTATCAAGCCCTTTATCCTGTAAAACATAGGCTTTCAGTTTGTTCACCAGACCGATACCCCGCCCTTCCTGGCGGATATACAGCAATACGCCTTTTCCTTCGTCTGAGATCATCTTCATTGTCTTATGCAGCTGTTCGCCGCAATCACAGCGAAGAGATCCAAATATATCTCCGGTTAAACATTCTGAATGAACCCGGACGAGAATAGGCTCAGTGGAATCGATGTCTCCTTTCACCAGCGCAATATGCTGAAAATCATCTATATCGTTTTCATACACAATGATTTTAAATTCCCCGGCATCTTCTGTGGGGATAACTGTTTCTGCTGCCCGATGAACAAATGATTCTGTCCGCATACGGTATTCAATAAGATCAGCAATCGTACAAACTCCAACCCCATGTGTTTTGCTGAATTTCTCCAGTGAATCCATCCGCGCCATGGTCCCGTCATCGTTCATGATTTCACAGATAACGCCAGCCGGTTTGAGCCCGGCAAGCCTTGCCAGATCGACAGATCCTTCGGTCTGGCCGGCTCTGACAATAACGCCGCCCGATTTTGCCCGTAATGGAAACACATGGCCAGGTCGTGCCAGATCGCTTGGCTTGGCATTATCTGCTATTGCAGTAAGAATGGTTGTGGCACGATCCGCCGCAGAAATCCCTGTGGTAACACCGTGTGCGGCCTCAATGGATACGGTAAATCCTGTCTGAAAGGAAGACGTATTATTTCTGACCATCATTGGAAGTTCCAGCGAATCTATCTTCTCCCCTGTCATGGACAGACAAATAAGGCCTCGCCCGTATCTGGCCATAAAATTTATTGTTTCAGGTGTAACCTTTTCAGCGGCTATTGTTAAGTCACCTTCATTTTCACGGTCTTCATCATCTACAAGAATGATCATCCGTCCTGCTTTTATTTCCTTAATTGCATCGTCAATTTGTAATCTTGGCATGAATATTGTCTATCTCCTGTATGGTCGAATCGTTTTTTTTACTGAAACGATCTGATAAAAAACGATTTTTGTGCGTTTTATATAAATCCTTTTTTTTCCAGCAGCTTCATATCAATTGATGACGATTTTTTTTTGTCATCGCCTGTCTTGTATCTGCCGGCAATAAAATGTTCAACATATTTCCCGATCATATCAGCCTCAATATTTACAGAATCCCCTGTTTTTTTTAATCCAATGGTTGTCAGCTTGGCTGTATGGGGAATGATGCTGACATCAAACCCCTTATCACTACACGTATTTATGGTAAGACTGATGCCATTAATGGCAACCGACCCTTTGGGTATCATATAGCGCAGCAAATGATCCGGCACGACAAAATTGATCACTATTGCATTATCCCTGGCTTGTTTTTTCCCAACAACTCCCAGACCGTCAATATGTCCCGAAACCAGATGCCCGTCAATCCGGGCATTGAATTGCAGTGCCCTTTCCAGGTTTACCTTGTCACCCATCCGGATACTGCCCAGCGTTGTTTTTGAAACCGTTTCCGGTGAAACATCAACATCAAAACAGCTTCCTTGAATACCGACAGCAGTCAAACAGGCGCCATCAACGGCTATGCTGTCACCAACCTTTGTCTGGTCAAGAGAAAAATCTGCTTCAATGGTTATCCGCCTGCTCTGGCCAGCAGATTTTACTCCTTTTATCGTACCAAGGCCTTCAATGATCCCTGTGAACATATACGCTCGCCATTCTCTGGGTGAATTCAGGCTGTTTGCCTGCTCTACTGAATATATCCTTCAATCATAATATCATCATTAAACCGTCGGGTGCTGATATCTTTCACATGAATACACCCGCTCATCACGTCCGGGCCTTTTCCTGTACAAATAGGCACCCCGTCATTTCCACCCAATAGTTTGGGTGCGAAAAAAATTACCACCTTGTCAACAATCCCCGATGAGAAGGCAGATGAAATGACCCGGCTGCCGCCTTCTATCAGCACGCTGGATACGTGCATCCCTCCAAGATAATCCATTAAAAAATGAAGATCAATTAATCCATCGTTTAACGGGGCTTCAATGATCTTTGCCCCTAACTTTCTGGCAGCTGCTTTCCTTTCAGATTCAATAGAATCGCCAATAACAATAATTGTATCAGAATCTGATGTAAGCCGCAATACCTTCGCATCATGCGGAATGGATACATGTGAATCCAGAATGATTCTTACTGGATCTCTTCCATTAAAGTTTTCCAGCCGCGTTGTCAAACTCGGATTATCTCGTTTTACAGTATTTATTCCGACCATGAGGGCATCTGCCGCATGCCGAAGCACATGGACGAATTTTCTTGACTCCTCGCTGGTAACCCATCTCGAATCTCCTGTACGGGTGGCAATCTGTCCATCCAAAGTGGAAGCACATTTGACGGTGACAAACGGCCGTCGCGTCAGTATATATTTTAAATAGGCTTCATTGAGTTTTTTCGCCTCATGTTCACATATTCCAAGCGAAACACTTATACCATGCGCTTTCAAATACTCAATTCCTCCTCCCTCGACTCCAGGATTGGGATCTTTCATCGCAGCAACCACACGGCCAATCCCTGACTCAAGGATTTTTCGGGTGCAGGGAGGTGTTTTGCCCAAATGATTACAGGGCTCAAGTGTAACATACAGGGTTGCCCCCCTTGAGAAGTGGCCGGCATCGTCAATGGCATTTACTTCTGCATGGGCACCGCCGAATGCTTTGTGATATCCCTTTCCGACGACACTGCCATTTTGCACAACAACCGCACCCACCAAAGGATTTGGAGACGTAAACCCTCGGCCTTTTTCTGCAAGCTCTAAAGCAATTTTCATAAAATGCTGGTCATCCATTTAAATATGGGCCTCCTGGTGGCGGGTTCTGCAGTGGACAGGCAATGGTTATGCCTCTGATTTCTTCTGGCTGTTTAAAAGAGTTTTAAGTTCGGAGACAAAATCATTCACATCCTTGAACTCTCGATATACAGATGCAAACCTTACATACGCCACATCGTCAAGCCTGTGAAGGATGGACATAACTTTTTCACCAATGACATGGGCCGGTATCTCTTTTTCGCCCGTCTCCTTAAGATCACGCTCCAACTCATCGATATATTCCTCGATGACATTCATGCTGATGTTTCGCTTTTCACAGGCTTTCTGTATGCCGGAGCGGATTTTCTCCTTGTTGAATATCTCCCGGCGCTTATCCTTTTTTATAATCATAAGCGGAACTTCTTCAATATACTCATACGTGGTAAACCGTCTGCTGCAGAGGATACATTTTCTACGCCTGCGGATAGCATTACCCTCTTTGCTCATTCTGGAATCTATAACCTTATTGTCAGTTCCACCACAAAAAGGACACTTCATGAATATCCTCCCCTCCAGTTATTTTTTATCAAGCTGTACAACCTCAACACCGGCTTCTTTCATCATATCGTTTGACATTGGATCTGCGTATCCGGACTGATAATAAATCGTTTTTATACCTGCATTGATAATCATTTTCGCACATATTGAGCATGGCAGATTTGTACAAAATAATGTGGCTGCCTTGATGGAAACACCATGGTACGCCGCCTGGATGATCGCATTCTGTTCTGCATGAATCCCTCTGCATAATTCGTGTCGTTCTCCGGACGCCACATTTAATTTTTCCCGGAGACAGCCTGTTTCAAGACAATGCCGGACGCCGGAGGGCGCGCCATTATATCCAGTTGACAAAATCCTCTTGTCTTTCACAATCACAGCGCCAACAGATCGCCGGATACATGTTGACCGTTTTGAAACCAGCACGGCAATATCCATGAAATATGTTTCCCATGTCGGGCGTCTGTTTTCTCCTGAATTCATTTCTAAATCCTGTTAAACTTTTCTATCCTTAACTGATGCCGCCCTCCATCAAAAGGTGTATCAAG
>JAABPS010000001.1 GCA_011391835.1 Desulfobacteraceae bacterium | reverse complement strand
GACGGCAGAGCCATGGATGGCGGCAATTGTGATCTGATTCATCTCAAAAAGTTTTCGAATCATGCGGGGTCCGATATTGATAAACCGTTGAATCCCCAGTTTGGTTTTGGGTTGTTGCTCGATATTTGTCAAATCAATGCCTGCGCTGAAATGTTTACCCGCACCTCTGAAAATAACCACCCGCGTTTCAACATCCTCCTGAAACTCCTCCGTAACCCTTTCAATCTCTTTCATCAGATCAATACTCAGTGCGTTAAGCTTTTCAGGGCGATTTAGTGTAACGACAGCTATATGATCCCTTTTTTCAACGGTAATATATTTGTAAGGCATAAACGTATCCTTTTATGTTGAGTATAATTTGTTCAAGATAGGGTTGTGATTAAACGCTCAACGTTAAAATCCAGCTTATTCGAATTCTTAACATAATAATCCGCCTGCCCGCTCTCATTGATAGATACCCGGTTCCCCGCCTTGCCAAGAGAAACATCGGAGTTGTGGGGCCCGTCTTCACTTTTAACACAGATATTTACTGAAGAATAAAGATCTTACCGCTCTTTTCGTTTCAATAATTGCTTGGGCGCACTTGTATCTCTTTTTCAAATATCCGGAAGCCAACTCAGGCTCATTCAAATGCTAATTGCTCTTTTTGTTTTTTCGCAAGACCAGCTTTATCGCGATATAGGGAAACAAAAAGAATAAAAGGATGCAAATCTTCAGGAAGGCTATGCCGCAATAGCATATCAAACCGTATTCGTGTTCACTTATCTTGAACCAGTGTGAAGTCAAATTATAACTCCAGCCTCCCCCTACCCAATAGAAAACAAACCATAAAAGAAGCAGAGCGTAAGCCAGAAAGAAACAACGGATAAAAATACCAGCCAAATTTTCCAGCAAATAATTTTGTTCGTCTTTTTTCATACCTGACCTCCTTATCAGTTCTACATTGCTGTGTGCAGTATAGGCAGCAATTTAAAAACATAATCCTTACAAGCGCATCATGTTTTGATTTATCGTTATTAATACCAGCTAATAAAAATGTATTCAATTAAATAAATTTCTTTACTTTCTTTTATTTCTGCCTTAATTTCCCGCGTTCATAGGCATGAACTTTTGTTATTTTGGCAAGTAGTGAATGCTTTCTGAAATACATGCCTTAATTCAATAAGATATAACTATAGACCATTAGAGGATGTGGTAATTCGCTGTGAACCGTATTGTAATCACTGCCGTTATGCTCTGCTGCAGCAATGTATTTATGACATTTGCATGGTATGGGCATTTACGCAATCTTTCACATAAACCCTGGGTCATCGCCGCACTCCTGAGCTGGGGAATTGCATTGTTTGAATATTTACTCCAAGTGCCCGCGAATCGTGTGGGACATGAGGTCATGTCAGTTGGCCAGCTTAAAATCCTGCAGGAAGTCATTACCCTCTTTATTTTCATCCCTTTTTCAATATATTACATCAAAGAAAAGCTCACGATGGATTACTTTTATGCAGGACTCTGCCTGATGGGGGCTGTCTTTTTTCTGTTCAGGAACAAAATTATCGGTTCATAACCCGACAGCTCTGGATTCTTCTCTCTTATCCGCAAGCCCAATGAACATCCCAAAAACTCTTGAGATTTATTGACAACCCCCTGTAATTCGGATAGCATGACGTCTCTTCATTAGACATATTCATATATGACAATATGCTGGGCTGCCCGGCAAACTATATGCATAGAACCTCAACAGGAAATTAGTATGATTATCGGCCTTGATGTCGGCGGTACGCACACGGATGTTGTTCTCCTGGGGAAACAGGGTCTGATAAATGAAGTCAAGGTACCTACAGACGCTTCAAATCTTTTTCGCAGCGTTCTTTCGGGTCTGAACAAAATTACAAAAGGCGTTGAACCTCAGGAGATTCACCGCGCTGTATTCAGCACAACACTGACTACCAATGCCATCGTTCAAAACAATCTTCCACCCATCGGCATGATCGTATCAAGCGGTCCGGGTGTTGACCCTGAGTTTTTTCGGACAAATGATCATTATTTTCCTGTTTCGGGTTCTATTGACCATCGTGGCCGGGAAATCAAACCCATTGATCCTGCTGAAATCAAAACCATCTCAAAAACACTCAAAAAAAGCGGCATACCGTATGTGGGAGTTGTCAGTAAATTCTCTGTCCGGAACCCTTCCCACGAGCTGGCAATATATGAAATCTTAAAAGATGACTTTGAAAAAGTATTTCTGGGACATCGCATTTCAGGCAACCTCAACTTTCCCCGCCGCATCTCTACCACCTATCTCAATGCGGCTGTATATCCGATCCATAAGGAATTTTATGATGCCATCATTAAATCCATAGAACAAAAATGGCTCCACATTCCCCTCCATATTCTGAAAGCTGACGGTGGCACCATGAGCCTGGAAGCGTCCATGGACTTCCCGGGCCAGACCATCGTTTCCGGACCCGCAGCCAGCATTATGGGGTCTATCCCGTTTGCGCCGGTTCAGCAGGACTGCCTGGTTCTTGATATTGGCGGCACGACTACGGATATGGCTGTGTTAATTGACCGTGTACCTGTCCTGGATCCGCTGGGCACCAGTCTGTCCTACTATAAAACACTTATTCGTTCCCTGTACACCCATTCCATTGGCATTGGGGGGGACAGTTTTGTACGCGTAGAAGACGGTCATTTAAAAATTGGTCCGGATCGAAAAGGTTCTGCCATGGCCTATGGAGGTCAGTCTCCTACGCCTACAGATGCACTGTGTGTTATCGGGTTAATTAAAGACGGAGATAATGAAAAAGCCAGAAACGGCATTCAGCAGATTGCCGATCAATTGGGTGATCCGCTTCAAACCGCTGCTTTGAAAATTTTCGATGCTACCTACAAAAAGATTATCAGTGAAGCGCGGGCTATGATCGATCGAATCAACAGCAAACCGGTTTACACCATCCATGAGCTTCAAGAAGGCTACAAGGTCGATCCAAAACAAATTCTTATTATCGGAGGGCCCGCACCTTATTTTGCCAGACATATTGAAGAATATTCCGGCATAGCGGTTGGCGTTGTTCCAAAATGGAAAGTTGCCAATGCCATCGGGGCCGCCTTGGCACGGACAACGTGTGAAGTGGTTTTTTTCGCAGACACAGAACGGGGATTTGCTTCCTCTCCTGAAGAAAATTTTTATGAATCCATCGACAGAAGCTTTACACGAGACGATGCGTTAAAAAAAGCCAATGAACTTCTTAAGGCAAAAGCGCTGCACAAGGGGGCAAACCCGGAGGATCTTGAACTGGAAGTACTCGAAGATCTGCAATTTAATATGGTACGGGGATTTCATTCCACAGGAAAAAATATCCGCATCAAAGTGCAGGTGAAACCCGGTATTTTAAGCGAATATGCCGATATCGCGGAAATGCTTTTAGTGTAGCCATTATTTACTGTCAGCACATAAGACGTACGAAGAGATTTTTAACATGCTAAGCGCCAGACATAAAACCGGACTTGTCTTTTTTCCTGCGTTTGATTGGGCCATCAGTCCGACCCATCCGGAAAGAGAAGAACGCCTGCTCTATACTCAGGACCAGGTCTTTGAAGAAGGTCTTTTTGACATTGAAGGGATTATCGAATTCAAACCCGATCTTGTTCTGGTAAAGGATATCCAGCGGGTTCACTTCTGCGTGCCGGATGTATGGAACGTCACGACAGAGTCTCATTTTATCAGCGCAGGAGGAGCTAAAACCATTGGTTCTGCGGTTCTTTCTAAAGAAATTGAACGCGGATTCGCGCTGGTTCGTCCGCCCGGCCACCACGCCATGCGAATCGTTCATGGTTCGCGGGGTTTCTGCAATATCAATATCGAAGCCATCATGATTGAATATTTGCGAAGGGCTTATAAAATTGATAAAGTGGCTATTGTCGATACAGACTGCCATCATGGAGACGGCACGCAGGATATCTACTGGCATGATCCGGACACGTTGTTTATTTCCATACATCAGGACGGCAGAACCCTCTACCCTGGCACCGGATTTACCAATGAACTGGGAGGGCCCAATGCCGTAGGCACAACACTCAATATCCCGCTCCCCCCCAATACCTCTGAAGAGGGCTTTTTACATGTCATGAAACATGTGATTAAACCGGTTTTAGATGATTTCAAGCCGGATCTCATCGTTAATTCCGCAGGACAGGATAATCATTTTACCGATCCGCTGGCCAATATGAATTTTTCCGCCCAAGGATACGCCGCGCTTACATCCATCCTCCAGCCCGATATTGCGGTACTTGAAGGCGGGTATTCCATTGAAGGCGCACTTCCGTATGTGAATGTGGGCATTATCCTTGCCATGGCGGGGATTGATTACAGCAAGGTCAAAGAGCCCGATTACAATCCGGATAAAATACGCCAATCCTCTGAAATTACCAAGGCTATTGAAAAGATCGGTGAAACCGTTCTTTCGTACTGGCAACGGCGAAATTCTTTAAGGGATCAAATCCAACGAACAGAAGGATTTGATCAGCGCACGCGCAGCATATTTTACGATACGGACGGCATCAGTGAAAAGCAAAAAGAAAAAATCCGGCCCTGCAATGACTGCGGCGGAGCGCTTTGCATCGATTCGTCATCGGACAGGGGTCACCATATCCTTGCAATACACATCCCCTTAAAAGCATGTGCGAAATGTAAAGAAACAGGCTATGCTTGGTATGAATCAGCAGACAGAAGCGCCTATGGCATGGTTGTCCTTCAGGACAGAACCGAAGATATCTATCTTGAGAAAAAATAATTTTACTTACCTCTTTCCAGATCTCCTTGATTTTTTACCCCATAACTTTTCTCCTAATCTTTTATGGCAAATTACAGACAGACTAAAATTATTCAACGCCTGAAATTAAGAGCTCTCATTGTTCAGGCAGTTCGAAGTTTTTTTATCCAGAAAAATTTTTTGGAAGTTGAAACCCCTCTTCGCATTCCCGCGCCCGCACCGGAAGCCACCATTGATGCCGTATCATCGGATGGATGGTTCTTACAAACATCTCCTGAGCTGTGCATGAAAAGACTTCTCTGTGCAGGATATCCCCGTATTTTCCAGATCTGTAAATCCTTTCGTAAGAAAGAGCGGGGCAGCAGGCATCTGCCTGAGTTTACTCTGCTGGAATGGTATGCTGCTGATACTTCTTATATTGAAATGATGGACCAGTGCGAAGAACTTATACGATATGCCTGTAAAGCCATTGGCTGTGGTGATTCCATCGTCTATCAGGAAAAGCCCATTGACTTCACACATCCATGGCCCAAAATGTCAGTCAATGAAGCGTTTGATACCTATGCCACACTATCACTTGAACATGCCCTTTCCCGAAATTGTTTTCATGAAACCATCGCATTTGAGGTAGAACCTCACCTTGGAATAGGAAAGCCGCTATTTCTTTTTGATTATCCTGAGTCTCAAAGGGCTTTTTCAAAACTAAAGTCCGGGGAGCCCGCCCTTGCCCAGCGATTTGAGCTTTATATTCAGGGGATAGAAATATGCAACGCTTTTTCAGAAATAACGGATCCTGCTGAACAAAGACAACGATTTGAAGAAGAGCGAAATGCCCGTATAATATCTGGGAAGGAGATGTATCCCATGCCGGAAAGATTTCTCCAGTCTCTTGACGATATGCCCGAAGCATCCGGAAACGCTCTGGGAATGGACAGGCTCGTCATGCTATTTTCAGATACGCCCATCATTGACGATGTGATCGCATTCATGCCGGAAGAGTTATGATGGCATGGATTAAAAATGGAATCTATTTAAAATATAACGGACAGAAATAAATAAAATCAGGACAGCGAGAATTGCCTTAATGATCTTTGCAGATACATGCTTTTGAAGCCTTGCCCCGCAGTACATCCCCACAAATCCCCCTGCGCCAAAAAGCATGCCAAGCATCCAGTCTGGCGATATAGTCACCGAATCCCCATAAAAGGCCTCGATGACGGAGTAAAAGAAAACCCCAGCAATTGACGTTACCAGTGTCCCCAGCAATGCTGCACCTGCAATGGTATATACCGGCAGCCTGTAAAAGGTTACAAGAAACGGAGCAATAATCGCGCCGCCGCCAATACCGTATACACCCCCTATAATTCCCACCACAAAGGTAAGAAAAAACAGACCCATTGTATTAAACGTAAAATCTTCATCCAAAAATCGATACGTACTTTTGGTTATCGAAAACTTTACCGTTCGAATACCTTTCCCATGAACTTGATTTAATTCAGTTGCAGTATCTTTGATCGATTTTTCATTTTTACCTTTCACCAGATCATGGACAAGCCTGAATCCAATATAGAGAAGAACGCAGCCCACAAAAAACTTGAATTTTGCCGGATCAGGCAGGTATGTTATCCGCACTACAGCTCCTATAATCACGCCGGGAATTGTCCCGGTAATGATAATACCTACAAGAACCCACGCCATCCGCCCTTCTTTTATATATCTGTACACACCACTGGGTATGGCAACGATATTATAGACAAGGTTTGTCGGACTCACTGCTGGACTGGTAAACCCAAGAACACTGACCTGGAAAGGCAAAAGAAGAAATGCGCCTGAAAGGCCGCCCATGGATGAAAAAAAAGAAGCCACAAAAGCGACCAAAAAAGGAATGGCCGGAAATACCTGAACGCCAGACACCTCAAAATACATTTGACTCCCTTCAGTCAGTGTAAGGGTTAAAAAGTAAAAAATACTTCATAGATCCGTACGAGGGCTATTTAGACGGCTGCCGAAGAATAGAATCCTTAAGCCATTGCTTATCGTCTTTTTCCGGATACTGGATATTGTAATGAAGCCCCCGGCTTTCCTTTCTGTTTAAGGCGCATTGAATAATTAACTCTGACACCATGGCAATATTTCTAAGCTCTATTAAATCCGGAGCAATTTTAAAATTCCAATAATACTCTTTGATCTCACTGCTGATAAGCTCAATTCGACGCTTTGCTCTGGACAACCGTTTATTGGATCTGACAATGCCCACATAGTTCCACATAAATCGTCGAATTTCATCCCAGTTTTGAGAAACGGTCACCAGTTCATCGCTGTCCGTTGTACCTGCGTCATCCCACGCCGATGCATTCGGAACATCGATCTTCCCTCCTGATGTTTGAATTTCCTCGATAGCTGCTTTTGCGGCTTTATCTGCATACACAAGCGCCTCCAGCAGCGAATTACTTGCAAGCCGGTTCGCACCGTGCAAACCGGTACAGGCCGTCTCTCCTATGGCATACAGCCGGTTAATATCTGTCCTGCCCTTCACATCAGTAACAACTCCCCCGCACATGTAATGCGCAGCAGGAACCACTGGAAGAGGTTCAGCGGTCATATCAAAACCGTATTCCAAAGACTTTTCATACAGATTCGGAAAACGTTTTTTAATAAAATCAGAATCCTTATGGGATATATCCAAATAGACTGAATCATCGCCGCTTTTTTTCAGCTCTGTATCAATAGCACGTGCAACAACATCTCTGCATGCCAGATCCTTCTGAGAGTCATATCTCTCCATAAACCGGTGTCCGGAGGCAGTTAAAAGAATCCCCCCTTCCCCACGAACTGCTTCGGAAATAAGGAAATTTTTGGCATCCGGATGATACAGGCACGTGGGATGAAATTGAACAAACTCAAGATTGGCCACACTCGCACCGGCCCTGTAGGCCATCGCGATACCATCGCCTGTGGCAATATCCGGATTGCTGGTGTATAAATACACCTTCCCCGCACCACCAGTTGCCAGGAGCGTTATCTTGGCGCGGATCGTTTTCACTTTGTTTAATTCCCTGTCTAAAACGTACGCTCCGTAACAGTAATGCTCATGGGTGGTTGTAATCTGTTCGCTTTTTAGACGGGTTGAAACGGTGATCAGATCAATGGCTAGATGATTTTCTAAGAGGCTGATATTCGGGTGATTTTTAACCCGATTTAACAGAACACTCTCCACCTCTTTTCCTGTCATATCATGTGCATGGACAATGCGGTTTTGGGAGTGCCCCCCCTCGCGTCCGAGATCAAACTCCATACTATCAGGAACAGATACGCTACAGGTATCCTTTTCCGCTTTTACATTAAATGTTACCCCTAATTCGATTAATTCCCGGATTCTGTCCGGACCATCCTTTACCACCATCTCTACCACATCGCGGTTGCAGAGCCCGTCACCAGCGGCAAGCGTATCCTGGATATGAAGGTTAAAGGAATCAAGACTGCTGAAAACTGTTGCGATTCCCCCCTGTGCCAGGTTGGTATTGCTTTCAATGGCTTCCTTTTTCGTCACCATGACAACTGTGCCAGCATCAGCCACCTTAAGAGCGAAACTCAATCCTGCAATGCCGCTGCCGATGACAAAAAAATCTGCTTCTATTTCCATGTGTATCAACCTTATTCTTTAACTCATTAACATTACACAGTTTATTTATGTTGACGGAATAAATATCACGTCTTATCTTTCACATAATCAGCTCAATCTGCTAAATTTAACAAGAATTTCTTTTAAAAGGCCAATAAATATGATAGGGTTTAGTAAACTTTCGATTAACACCTAAAACAAAAGATGTAAACGTATATGATCGTATTTGATTTAAAATGCAAAAATAGCCATACATTTGAAGGCTGGTTTGAAGACAGCAGGGCATATGAAGAACAGCAAAAAAAAGGGCTGATCGCATGCCCTGTCTGTAATGATACCCATGTATTTAAAGTTCTGTCCACGTTTGCTATCAAGTCAGCGGATTCTTTGCCAAAAATCGACAGCAAAGAGATCGTTCTGGCGAAGATGACTAAAGAGATTTCGGATTATGTTGAAAAAAATTTCGACAATGTAGGTGCCGACTTTTCCAAAGAAGCATTAAAAATCCATTATGGCGTTTCGGAACCGCGAAATATCCGCGGGGTAAGCACCAAGGCAGAAGAAAAGACCTTGAAAGAGGAGGGGGTTCAGTTTTTTAAACTTCCCATACCCGAATCCTCTGACACAGATTCATAGACGCCGCCGAATCCCTGAGCACAATCTGGAACAAAATCCTATCTGCGAATTGCCTGAATTGGTCAGCGCGCTGGAAGGTTCTACAGAGTATCAATCCTTTTTGACAGACTTGAAAGACGCCGCTTGGGTTTATCGTTTTTCAACGCAATATCCAGGGCGCGTCTTGTGCCGATGAGGACTACCAGTTCTTTCCCACGCGTCATGGCCGTGTACAGCAGATTTCTCTGAAGCAAAGCAAAATGCTGCGTCATCAGCGGAACGATGACTGCAGGGTACTCAGAACCCTGCGACTTATGTACCGAGATGGCATAGGCCAGAGAAATATCATCCGCTTCTGCAAAATCGTATTCCACTGTTCGGTCATCGTATGCCACTGAAAATTTTCTTTCTTCCATATCAATGCCGTTTATCCGCCCAATATCTCCGTTAAACACCTCCTTTTGATAGTTGTTTTTTAAATGCATAACCTTATCGCCATACTTAAATGTGCTTCCATTGGTTTGAAAGACATCGGTATTCTGGTTTAGTGCTTTTTGAAGTTCCTGGTTCAAATGGATGGTGCCAACAACTCCCTTATGCATGGGTGTTATCACCTGAATTCCATTTACAGGATCAAGATGCAAGGAATTGGGAATTGATCTGCAGCATAGTTCGATAATTGTTGAAACCACCCGTTCCGGGTTGTCCTGCTCCAAAAAATAGAACTCCGATAAATCCTGGGTATCGTCATGGTCATCCAAAATCAGATCTTCGCCATTGCGGACTTTATGGGCATTTATAATAATTGGACTTTCATCGGATTGTCGATAAATTTTTTCAAGCTTAAATTCCTTCACCCTGTTTGATGTGATAATATCAGAGAGCACATTCCCAGGCCCAACAGAAGGGAGCTGAAAAATATCACCCACAAGATAGAATCTCGATGTGAGCAGAATGGATCTGAGGAGATAAAACATTAATACGGTATCGACCATGGATGCTTCGTCAATAATGATAACGCCTGCAGCAATGGGATGATCCTGATTTTTTTGAAACGTATTTTCCTGTGGGCTGTATCCCAACAGTTTATGTATGGTTTCCGCTTTTCTCCCGGATACTTCGGAAAGTCTTCTGGCTGCGCGACCGGTCGGTGCGGCCAGGCAGACCGTTTCTCCATACGCTTCAAAGATTGCATTTAAAGACCGTATCAGGGTGGTCTTGCCTGTTCCAGGCCCGCCGGTTATAACAGCTATCCTGTCCGCCAGTATCTCTTTAATGATCCCCAGTTGTTCCGGTGAAAGATCAATGGCAAGTTTTTTATACACTTCTGCGGTAATCTGTTCGCTTTCAATTGGATACGATTCAACCGGAACTGACAATATGGCTCTGATTTTTTTGGCAACCCCTATTTCCGCCTCATAAATAGATTTGGCAAAAACCACTGTACGGCCTTCACTCTCTACGGATTTTTCTTTAATAACATCGCCCGCCTTGCTTAGCGCCTCAAGAATTTCTGTGGCCTCTTCGTATCCAATTTCAAATATCTCAAAGCATTTCTGGAGCAGCTCATCTTCATGGATATAGGTATCACCCTCTGAAATTGATTGTTCCATGAGAAATAGGATGCACGCGTGTATCCGCTCAGGATCATCCTTTTTAGCGCCTCGATTCTGCGCAATTGTATCTGCAATAATAAAACCGATTCCAGGAATATCATACGCAATCCTGTACGGTTCCACAGTAAGGATATCGATGGCCTCTTTTCCGTACTGTCTAAAAATTTTTGCCGCATACGATAACTTCAACCCGTTTTCCTGAAGAAACTGCATCAGTCTTCTTAGAAAATGATGCTCCTGCCATGCCTGATGCAGCTGCTGTGCCTTTTTCTCACCAATGCCTTCAACACAGGTAAGTTTCTCCGGGCTGTTTTCAATAACCAAAAGAGTTTGATCCTTGAAATAATCGACCAGCCGTTCGGCCATCTTCTTGCCTATTCCCTTGACAATCCCTGAAGCGAGATAATTTCGTATCCCATCAATTGAAGCGGGCAGTGTCACGTCGAATGAATCCACCTTAAACTGCTGACCGTACCGTGGATGCGTCTCCCACGTTCCACGAACCCGTATGGTTTCTCCGGGAGTTATCCCCGCCATGTAGCCAAGAATGGTTATGAGGTTTCGAGTGCCATCAACACTTAACTTCGCAATTGTGAAATGGTTTTCCTGATTTTGATATGTAATTCGTTCCAGGTTGCCGGCAAGTGTGATCATGATGAAAGCGTACGTTTACTGGGGATATACTTTTTTATCGGGATTGGTTATCAGCCGGGCAGCCTCGTAGAGATCGTTGACAATAAAATTGGGAACGATTCCCTTGTCTGCTAAAATCTTTTCAGCCGTTCGTTCATTTCCTGCCTGAACAAGGATGTTCCCGCCACATCGTGCATTTATGGCGCATTCTATATCCTTGGAATTGTCTCCCACCATCATTGTTTTTTTCACGTCGATTTGATATTTCTGTTGTGCCTGTACAATTAGCCCGGGTTTAGGTTTCCGACAGTCGCACCGATCTTCCGGAACATGAGGGCAGTAAAAGATATCTTTTATTTCACCCCCATGATGGTTTATAACTTCCTTCATCCGGGTATGGATATCCTCAAGATCGTTTTTTGAAACAAGTTTCCTATGAATTACAGACTGGTTGGTAATTAAAATCACATCAAATCCGTTTGTTGTCAGGTGTCGAATTGCTTCAAGGCTTCGCGGCAGAAACTCAAATTCAGACCAGCTTTTGATATACCCTGGAGAATCTTTATTGATGACGCCATCTCGGTCAACAAACAGGACTTTTTGCTTCATGGCTATTCCGCGATGATAAAAACATCTTTAAATCCATCTTGAATCAGAATCTGTTCATATGCTTCCGCTTCCTTAAGGTCATTGTTTTGGCCTACCCGGACCCGGTAAAACGTCTCTTCACCGCTGTCAAAAACAGCAATATGGGCGTTTTGATATTTCTGACCCAATTCCTCTTTTAATCGATCCGCATTTCCCTTCACTTTAAATGCGCCTACTTGAAAGGTAAATTTTCCTTTATAATAATCCAGGGGCTGGGGAACCTGCCCGGATGATGCAGATGAATCCGAACCTGTCTCGATTCCCATTGCTACAATTTCGACCGGCGCTGTGCCGGATTTAACGATTCCCAGTTGCTGCGCAGCACCGTATGAAAGATCAATGATCCGGTCGTTAACAAAAGGCCCCCGGTCATTAATGCGGACAGTGATCTCCCTGTTATTTTCTAAATTTCGTACCCATACATGGGTTCCCAGCGGCAGCGTTTTGTGTGCCGCTGAGATGCCATACATATCATACGTCTCCCCATTGGATGTTTTCCGTCCATGAAACGGTTCCCCGTACCAGGACGCAATACCGCATTGACCAAAGCCTTGTGCACTTGGCAATGGCTGATACCACTTCCCCAGCACTTTGTAGGGTTTCGGATATCCCGGTATGGTTGAAGGCGGTTTTGATGCGGCACATCCAAAAGCCGAAAAAATAAACCAGCACAAAAAAACAAACCGGATCATCACACCAATTTTCATAGTTTTGAGTATGCTAATGGATCGTACCATCTCAGTGATTAATACCTATTTTGAAAGTGCAATCTTTAAGACATCCATCATTTTGGAAGCAAAGTGGAAACGGATCTCTTTGAGGACTTTTTTGGGTATATCTACCATATCTTTCTCATTCCATTTTGGAAGGATCAGTGTTTTAATTCCCGCGCGATGAGCTGCCAATACTTTCTCCTTAATCCCGCCTACAGGAAGCACCAGGCCTCTTAATGTAATTTCTCCGGTCATTGCCAGATCTTTTTTAATAATTTTATTCGTAAAAAGCGATGTCAGCGCAGTAAGCATGGTTACGCCCGCAGATGGCCCATCCTTTGGGATAGCCCCTGCTGGAACGTGGATGTGGATATCGTGCGTTTCAAAATATTTTTCATCAATACCCAAAGACGCGGCATTTGTCCGTATGAAGCTCAAAGCCGCAGTTGCCGATTCCTTCATGACATCGCCCAGTTGCCCGGTGAGGGTTAGTTTGTTGTTTCCCTTCATGGCCGTGGCTTCCACGAAAAGCAATTCCCCGCCGGTTTGAGTCCAGGCAAGCCCCATGGCAACACCCGGGGTAGACGTCCGTTCTTTTGCTTCTGAACTTATTTTTTCAGGTCCCAAATATTTTGATATATTTTCGAGTTTAATTGTATAAAGCCTGCTTTTCCCTTCTGCAATCTTGGAGGCAACCCCTCGGCAAATATTTGCTACCCCCCGTTCCAGATTTCGCAAGCCCGCTTCCCGCGTATAGCTGGTTATAATCTTTTGGACTGCTCCCTTTGTGAAAACAATCTGGCCTGATTTTAAACCATGGGCTTTTCGCTGCCTGGGAATCAGGTATCGATTGGCAATTTTTATTTTTTCATCTTCTGTGTAGCCTGCCAGTTTTAGCACCTCCATCCTGTCAAGCAGCGGAGGCGGAATGGTATCTAAAATATTGGCTGTAGTAATAAACATGACATTGGAAAGATCAAATGAAACATCCAGATAATGATCGGAAAAAGAAAAGTTCTGCTCCGGATCTAACACTTCCAGAAGCGCGGATGAAGGATCCCCGCGAAAATCACTTCCCACCTTATCGATTTCATCCAGCATAAAAACCGGATTGTTCGATTCCGCTCTTCGCAACCCCTGAATGATTCTCCCGGGAAGCGCCCCGACATAGGTGCGTCGATGCCCTCGGATTTCCGCTTCATCTCTGATGCCGCCAAGCGAGATCCGAACAAACTTACGCCCCAGCGCACGCGCAATGGAATGGCCCAGAGAGGTTTTGCCTACACCAGGTGGCCCCTCAAAACAAAGAATAGGACCCTTGGAATCATTTTTTAGCTTGCGCACTGCGAGATACTCAATAATCCGTTGTTTTGCCTTTTCAAGACCGAAATGATCTTCATCCAGAATTTTTATTGCCTTTTTAATATCCAGGTTATCATTTGTGCTGTCATGCCAGGGCAGTGCTGTAATCCAGTCTAAATAGGTAGAGGCAACCGTATATTCGGCTGATGATGGATGCATGCGGGACAATCGGTCCAGTTCCCGGTCAGCCTCTTTCCGTGCTTCTTCGGGAAGATTTTTCTTGGCAATTTTCATCCTGTATTCTTCAATTTCAACAGGCTTTTCTTCTTCTTCCCCAAGTTCCTTTTTTATGGCTTTTAGCTGTTGCCGCAGATAATACTCCCTCTGACTTTTATCCATATCTCCTTTTATCTGAGATTGTATTTTATTCCCAAGCTCAAGAATCTCCAGTTGCTGATTGGTCAGGCGCGACACTTCCAGTAACCTCTTTTTCACATCAAGAATCTCAAGGATCTTCTGTTTTTCTTCCAGAGAGGTATTGATGGTAGAAGCCACCATATCCGCCAGAGTGCCTGCCTCCTGTATGGATCGTGCCATGGGCCCAAATTCTGTAGGCAGGCCTGGTGAAAGCTCGGTGATTCGTATAAATAATGAAACAAGGTTGGACATAAGCGCTTCTATTTCTTTATTTCTTTTTTCTACAACCTTGATATGCTCCACCTCGGCCTTCAGATACGGTTTATCTTCAAGGAATTTTTTTACTTTAAATCGTTCCAGCCCCTGTACCAGAAGCTGAGCCTTGTTATCATCCATCTTTGCCATTTTAAGAATTAACGAGCTGGTCCCGACAGAATAAAGATTATCACGCGATGTAAAGCTTTCCCTGTCCGGTTTTTTTGATACGATAAGGCCGATGATTCGGTCTTTTGCCATTGCTTCATCAACCAGCTTAATGGAATCTGCCTGCATGACCACAATGGGAAGCAGCATTTTTGGGAAAAGGGCAGTATCAAATAGAGGGAGTATAGGGAGCTGTCCGGGAATATTGTCAGCACTTATCTCCATGGGCTGCTGATCTGGCATAAGAACCTCCGTCGATCTATTGTGGAATGTCGATGATAGAAAACATTATCCGTCCGTTATCGTTATCTTG
Source organism: Desulfobacteraceae bacterium (assembly GCA_011391835.1). Lineage (GTDB taxonomy): Bacteria > Desulfobacterota > Desulfobacteria > Desulfobacterales > JAABPS01 > JAABPS01. The sequence goes on along the minus strand of JAABPS010000001.1, from coordinate 9,431 downwards.
TACGTTTTATCAAGCGGTATCTTTGCAAGCCTGATCCTTAAAAAGCCGTTCACATACGAAGCAGATACGATTTCAGGATCAATGGGTGACGGAAGAAAAAGAATCCGCTCAAACCTTCCATATTGAATTTCGGCCAGCATATACCTGGCATTTTCAATTCGTGACATTTCAGTTCTCTTCCCATAAATTTTTACCGCTTTGCTGCTGATCTCAACATCAAGATTTTCCTTCTCAACGCCCGCAATTTCCGCAAGGATAATGATTTCTTCAGGTGTTTCATATATATCCATCTGTGGTTTCCAGGCACGTTCCGCATCCGCAAACATGGGCCGTGTGGATCGAAAAATATTCTCAACGGTTTTTTCCAACTGGGATGCTATCTGGCCAAAATCATTTGTAAATCTTATTTTAATAAAATCATCCATGTTCGCCTCCTGGAAATTCAGGCTATAATTATTCTAAATGTTAGGAAGTATAAATTTATCACTCGTCTTAACTTTTGTAAAGCAATTATAGTACTTATTCCGCTACCATAATAAACAACTTTTCAGATATAGCCATTGCGCTTTATTAAGAAATGCCCTATTTTTGCGGAAATGAATTTAGCCAAAGAAGATAAACGAAAATTAATATTAGGTTCACAGTATTTTTTCTATTTCGGCGCCATGGGCCTTTTTTTGCCCTATTTTAACCTGTATTGTTTTCACTTAGGCTTTAACGGATTTCAGATAGGCGTCCTTTCAACATTACGATCTGTAACCATGGTCCTATTTCCATTGCTTTGGGGAGTACTGGCAGATCGATTTCGAATCAGAAAACCTCTGTATATCCTATTTAACATAGCAAGCTCGTTGATGTGGGCATGTTACCTTTTTACTACCAACTTCTGGCTCATGTTTTTGATTACCTTTTTATATGGAATATTTTATGCCCCGATCATTTCCTTTCTGGAAACCTTTACCATGGAATTATTGGGAATTCAAAAAAAACGATACGGATCGATCCGGGTATGGGGGTCTATCAGTTTTATTGGTATTGTTGTATTGCTCGGCAAACTAATTGATATTTATTCAATTGAAATTATACTTATTTTTATCCTGGCAATGTCTCTGCTGCAAGCTGCCATTTCTCCTCAAATCCCGGGAAGCACGCTGGCAAGGCATGATTATCGATCATCTGATATAAAAACCCTGTTCACAGGACAGACAATTGTTTTTCTCGCCTGCGGGTTTCTTATGCTGTTAAGCCATGGCACCTATTACGGTTTTTTTTCAATCCATCTTGAAAGCCTCGGTTACAGCAACACATTTATTGGAATCACATGGGCGCTGGCCTCTATCGCCGAAATTTTCGCGATGCTTAAGTCTGACTGGATATTTAAACGGTTTCGCATTGAAAAAGTTATTGCAGGTTCTTTTATGATTGCTGCGGCCAGATGGTTTCTTCTTTATTTTACTACTGCTCCATCTGCGATTCTTCTAACCCAGCTTCTGCATGCCATCACCTATGGCACGTTTCACATGGCAAGCATTTTATATATCGACCAATTGACTCCACGCCAGTCAAAAACATTCGGACAGGCTGCAAATAATGCGATTTCCTATGGCCTTGGATTGATGATCGGCTTTTTTATTAACGGATATTTATATGAAAGCCTGGGATCATCTTATCTTTTTTTTCTCAGCAGCATCATTGCGCTGTCAGGCGGAATTTTATTTCTGGTTTTTCGCATGTATGTATATCCGTATAAACAGCAATAACTCTTGGACTCAAAGACCCAGTGCCCTCTCACAAAATAAGTCTTTACCTGCGGATGGCTTCCTGATAAATTATTTCCACCTATGAGTAATAAACGAAAAATGAAGTCAACAACTTCAGACAGCAGGCAAGCGAATGGATGCCTTTCCTGCGGCATATCGGAGAATATGGGGAACCGCAAGTATTGCTCCATTAAATGCAGACAGCGTTTACGGTATAAACTCGACATTCGAACAGGTCTGCTTAAAGCGTTAAATGCCAAATATGCCACTTTCTACTTTACTGAAGAAGTTATTATTATGGACATGCTTCCGTATGGCTCAAATGAAATATTCAGCTATATCCTGCCTCGATCTCTTGGCAGAAAACCGGCTGAAGATTTCAGCAGAATGGCCGATATTTTGGGAAATGCCTGGTGGGAAGAGAAAAATCGGACAAAGAAAAGCTACCTGGCAACCCGCCATGTATATCAACAGGCCATCAAATCTAATAAATCTGTACGCTCCGTCAAACCCGTTGAAAATAAAATTCCAGCAATTGAAAAAACCGCTTTGCTCTATCTTAAACTTGGCAGACCTGACTTAAATTCAATTGAGTTAAAAAAAACCGTTAAGAATGCCTATCGAAAACAGGCTAAAATTCATCATCCTGACCATGGCGGCGACACCGTATCATTTAGAAAAATTCATGCGGCCTATGAGCAACTGATTGCATGGGCGGAAAACCCAACGTTCATCAAGCGTCGGGGGTTCCCGGATAAATGGTTTTACGATGGAAATAATAGCAAATGGGTACAACCCACCCCGCTTTAATCATTCAATCAGCGAAGCCAACTCTGGGGATGCCAATTTTAGAGTCGCTGCTTAAGTTAAAATTATGGAAAAAAAACTAAGTTATTAGAATCACCCCCTGACCATTATGCACTTCATAATGATTGCCAATATAATATGTTATGCCATCCTCTGCATCCCTTTTTACCCCCGCATTGTTTCCATCATACGTAAACAGGATGGCATTATAGGTAATACCGTCTTCGAGTAAGTCCACAATGGATACTCTGCATTGTACTCGATTCCCCGGGTTTTATATATGATTTCCGAATCAATCATGTCTCTTTTGACGATAGTTTTAACGAAGAGCTTGGATGATACCCCAAGTTTTGCTCTTTTTAATGTTTTCATTGACAGGGAATCCCAATTTTTCTATATATTTTAATCAGTTTATGTAGTCTGGAGAAGAGCGAATTGATTTGGTTAACCTCATACCAATAAAAAGGGGGAGAGAGATGACTGACACAAAAATAATTTCAGTAATACAAATGAAAGGCGGTGTAGGAAAAACGTGCTGTGCGGTAAATCTTGCTGCTGTTCTCGCGAAAAATTTTGATCAACGTGTTTTGCTCGCTGATTTTGATCCTCAGACCAATTCTACATTAAGTCTTATGCATGAAAAAGAATGGCTGAAATGGGACCGTGCACATGGAACCATGGCAGAAGTGATGGGGATGGAAAAGGAAAAAAAGGGTGACAAGACATCACAAAATATACAGGATTATATTGTCAAGGGTGTTTGCGAAAGGATACCGACCCTGGATCTATTGCCAAGCCATCTGAAAATGACATTTATTGATACGATCCTGGCATCCCAGCCGGGCAGGGAGAGAATATTTTCCCGTAAATTGAAGAAGGTAAAGGATCAATATGATGTCATCATTTGTGATTGCCCGCCCAGCCTCATGTCCGTGACTCAGAATGCTCTGTGTGCCAGCAATTATTTTATGATTCCCATGCAGCCGGATTATCTTTCAACCGTAGGGCTCAAGCTGGTGCTTGATCGTATTGCGTATTTAAAAAATAGCCTTCAGCTTAACGTCAAATGCCTGGGGGTTGTGTTTACCCGTGTGCGCGGCTATTTGAATTATCACGCACTCACCATGGAGGAAGTAAAAAACCAGGCTCCGTTTAAGAAGCTTCACTTTTTCAATACCTATATTCCTGAGAATATCACCCTTTCAGAAGCACCCATGCAGACGCTGCCTATCAATGTATACGATTCTTCATCACCGGGAGCGTATGCGTTCAGATCCCTTGCGGCGGAGGTGGCAGGGAGGCTGTCGCTGGTTTGAAACTACCCTAACGATTTTTCATGGCACGAGGGCCGCGGATAAAAACCGCGGCCTTTTTTTATGAATAGGGAAGTATACATTATTTAATACTGTCGGGTAGTTTTGCTTTTTCAATAATGCGCATGGTTTTCCACTTGCCTCCAAGAAAGCGCGCAAGAAATGCAAAGCTCAGAAGAACGATATACAGGGTGATCACCGTCCAGGCAGCGTATAAATTTAAGTGAAATACATTTAAAACAATATATGTGGGAATCGCCAGGCCAAACATGGAAAGGAAGAAGGTCATCAGCATAACATACCGTGTGTCCCCGGCACCTTTAATTCCTGAAGCAAAGATAATGTTCATTGTGTCGAATAGAGAATACAAAGCAATAAACCGAAGCAGTACAGTTGCTGTTTCTTTTATGGCTGTAAAACTTTTTGGATCGGCTTTTACTGCAAACGGCCAAAGAAAAAACTCAGGAATAAGCCAATAGGCAGCAGCAATTCCTGCCATATAGATATAGGTGAGATGCAGCCCTGAATAAACACTTTTTTCTGATAGGTCGGGCTGCCGTTTACCCTGATATTGTCCCACAAGGATCATCACCGCCATTCCAAAGCCCATCATCGGCATAAACGCAAGCATGTTGATATTAAAAGAGATATTGGTTGCAGCCAGCGGGATGATGCCCAGCCGGCCAACCAGAAGGATAAATACAGTAACACTCATATATATAACAAAGTATTGCATGCCATTGGGAAGGCCAAACCGAAGCAGCCGGGTGAAAAGGGAGCTGTTGGGCCGCCACCCGGAACGTATGTTGTATTCTGCTTCATGTGTGCGGGTAAAAACAAGAAATAAAAATATAAAGAAGGCTATCGTATTTGAAATTACGGTTGCAATAGCCGCTCCTTTGACGCCAAGTCTGGGCAATCCGAGGTGGCCGAAAATCAGCAGGTAATTTAAGACCACGTTGATGATGTTCCCTATGACACTTACGATCATTACAATTTTTGTCTTCCCTTGACCTGAAAAAAATCCAGCAATGGCGCTGATGGCAACGGCAGGGCCTGCGCCGAGGCAGATGATTTGGAAATAGGCGGTTTCCAGATGCTGGATTTCCGGACTGTGTCCTACAAAACTGAAGAAAGGGCCGGCCAGCGGTATTAATGCCAAATGAACTATGCCGGCAATCATGGCTATATAAAATCCCTGCCACACAATCGGACCAATGTGCCTGTGCTGTGAAGCTCCCCAGTACTGAGCAACAAATGCCCCTACATACCCGGCTGTGCCGATGAAGAGATTGATGATGGTAAAATTTAATATTCCGGCAGGCATGGTGGCGGCAATGGCTTCAGCGGAATACCATGCCAGAAATATTCGCCCGACAAACTGCTGGATTGCCAGGGACGTGGTGCTTAAGATGAGAGGGATTGCAAGAAAAACAACCTGGCGGTATCCAGCTTCGCTACTCCATCGTTTAATAAAGGCAGAAACTATTTTTTGCAACGTCATGGTATCCTTTTATTGACTGGCCGCTAAAGAGCAGCTCATCTGATATTCATTTAATCCAGAACTCGCTTTTTCCATTGGGTTGGCCAGTCAGAATGCCAGGGCCATAAGCAAAATTCCTGTCTATAAAGGTGACAATGGCATTTAAGCCATCCCGGGTTTCTTCAATACGGGAAATTACAGCCTGCATGAGTTCAACGGGAGATAGTTCATGTTTTTGAATTTTATTAACCAGTTCAATGAGGCTGAGTGTGCCAATTTCTTTCATGGGCGTTCCTGATGTTTTTATGCTGTTTTTAAAAATATATAGGTTGAGCGTTTGCGTGTCAAACAATAAAGAATTGAAAGGTTAGGCTGATGATTATTTCACAGGCGGTAAAATAACGATCGCACGCTATTGCCATTCACAGACAGACATGATACACAACAATCCATAATCGAATATCGAAATCCTTCATTTCAATATTCATCATCCAAAACAGGATATGCTTCAAACAAGCTGATGGACGGTTCAATCAAAACCATGTTGACCCTTGCCATACTTCGATGTTCGATTCCTGCGTTCACCTGCTTTAATATATGATGTGGTCAATACAACTCATTTAAAAGGAGGCTTATATGAACCTGGTAACCCTCGGAGATGAACGAATCAAACGGATGGGCGAACGAGTATCACTTTATTATCAAGACAAGCCGTATACCAATGTGCAAATCAGGGAGATGAGCCTTAAACTTGCCAGCGGCTTGAAATCGTTAGGAATCAGCCGAGGCGATCATGTGGTGGTTTCCCTGCCCAACTCGCCTGAAGTCTTTGCCTGTTTTGGGGCTATCTGGAGGATTGGTGCGGTTATTATACCGATCATGTTTCTTCTGGGTGAGGATGAAACCCGTTATATTCTTGATCATTCGGATGCCAAGGCAGTGATCACCAGCAAAGATCTGCTTGAAAAAATCAACAAGGCCACGGAAGGGATCACCAGCATTAAACATGTCATTGTCCTTGGCGGAGCGGATCATGGGGATCAGGTTGGCTTTGAGAGTCTTGTTGAAAGAAATCCTCCTGACGAAACAATCGAAGATATGGATGAAGACGATCTGGCGCTCATGATATACACATCCGGCACAACAGGCAGACCCAAGGGAGTCATGCTGACCCATAACAATTTAAAAACCAATGCTGAAGCTGCCTGGGAAGCCAATGAATATCAGAAGGCAGCGGTTGCCATCCTTTGCCTTCCGCTGGCACATTCCTTTGGAGTGGTGGCCATGAACGCTTCGAATCTTTCATCCTTTAAAGAATCCTTTGGCGTGCTGATGACATGGTTTGATCCTGAAGAGATATTCCGTTTGATTGAAAAATATAAGGCAAATAATTTTATCGGTGTGCCGACCATGTACCAGGTGCTTCTGCACCATCCTGCTGGGGATAAATATGATACGAGTTCTCTGGAAAGATGCTCGATCAGTGCGGCGCCCGTTTCGCCTGAGCTTTACCGGGCCTTTAGCGAGAAATTCAAGTGTAAAATGTATGAGGGATACGGATTGACCGAGGCGGCCCCGGCTGTGGCTTTATGCAGGCCGAGCATGAAAATGAAAAGCGGTTCCTGCGGTGTTCCGGTGCCTGGTGTAGAGGTTAAGATTTTTGATCTGAATGACAAGGAGCTTCCGCCCAACGAACAGGGAGAGATAGTTGTCAGAGGGCCAAATGTAATGAAAGGGTATTATAAAAATCCTGAGGCTACGGCAGAAGCTCTTCGCGGTGGCTGGCTGCATACCGGTGATGTAGGATATATGGATGAAGAAGGATATCTTTTTATTACGGATAGAATTAAGGATATGGTGATCAAAGGCGGATACAATATCTACCCGAGCGAGATTGAGGGATACCTGGATGAGAATCCAGCCATTCAGGAAGTGGCGGTAATCGGAATTCCTGATGAAAAATATGGGGAGGAGATTATGGCATTTGTGGTAAAGATGCCGAATCAGGAAATAACTGAAGAAGAAGTTATCCAATTCGCGCAGTCGAAGATGACGCCGTTTAAGAGTCCTTCACGGGTCAAGTTTGTTAATGCCCTTCCCAAGAACCTGGTGGGCAAAATTCAGAAGAAAGAGCTTCGGAAAATGGTTTAAAGGGATATTTTAAAAGAATAGGATTTAATGTTTATTGATGCTAAAGTGTGGATAATTTTGTGGGCACCATATGATTAAGTTTTGCTTGGATCTACGGATCGATGGGACGAGAGTATCGATAAAATAGTGTACTAGAAATTAATTAGTTAAAGGGAACTGGCTTATTATCCCATATACGGCCAAGCAGTAACCTCCCATTTAATTTTTTGGAACGCTTTTTACCGTCAATACCCCAACAACCCCACTGTTTAAAAAAGAAAGAAATATTATGTTTTTCACATTGTTGTTTAATACTTTTTACCCATTCGGGTTTTATTAAACGAGCTTTTGGACCTGATTCACCACCTACAATAATCCAATCAATATTTGTCAAATTAAGATGTCCCAAATCTTCAAGCAATGGTTCCATTGATAGAAATCGTACAGGGGCCTTTACATTTCGTAATATATCAATCCTAGGGATACCATGTCTTCTATTTTCAACAGTAACACCTATCCATGCATTTTCTGGCACACCATTCAATTGAAGAAACTGTGACATCCGAATTGCCCGTTTTGTCAATATCTGGAAAGTATGTTGCTGCGCTTTTTTAATTATATTGAAGACATCATGAATATAACTGTCAGGTATATCTTCATGAAAAATATCGCTCATTGAATTTACGAAATAAAGAGTGGGTTTTTTCCGGTTTAATGGCTGAGTTAATCGATCAGGATGTAGAGTGAGTATAAATCCGTTTTCATAACCTTTTACTCCAATTGCTTTTAAACGGCGGGCCATAATTTCCGCATAGCAGTTTCGACAACCAGATGAAACTTTTGTGCAGCCTGTGGTAGGGTTCCATGTGTGTTCAGTCCATTCAATTGCAGAAGATGCGGACATTTTTATCCTCTTCTATTTGCATATTTTTGAAAAATATAAGTTACAATATTTTCAGCTACTGGTTTATGAGAAGCAAAAAAGAGATAGTATATAATGGCATTTTGTGAATTCCTCATAGCAATAGGTTTGGGAACATTATTAAACCCTGCTATTTTTTTTAGTCGTGATCTAAATGCATCAGCTATTACTTCATTCGAAACTTTTTCTTCTTCAGGATTGCCAAAAAGCGGCATTTGTGGTGATTGTTCATATGCAATTCCTCGCCATGAGTCATCACCCCAATATTTATTCATTCTATCGATTTGGTCCGGAGATACACTTTTCGGTCTTTTCCTTAGAACATTTCGATTAATATCATAAACAGGAAAATTTAGAAATATCTCAATAGAATTCATTTGGCCAATTTTTGATGTTACTTTCCAATCGAGGTGAAGTCCATAAGGGTCTAAAATACAAAGTGCACGACGATATTGTTCATATTTTACTTTTGGAAGAACTTTATCAAGCAAGATCTGATTGCAATCACCGTGATGAACATAGACATCCTTTCTATTGCCGGCAATATTTTCAAGTGATTCAATTTTTTGTTCATTTAAATCAATAAAATGATATTCCTTAAAAGCGGGTCGAATATTTAGAGCATTGGTTGGGCTGCCTGGTATAAATTCCCCTGTATTCTTTGATTTGTGTTTTCCCGCCCCAGCAAAAGCATCAATATAAATATGATAAAATGACGGATTATACTGATTGTTTAATATCCTTGAATATTCGGAAGCATAATCCTTAATAATGTCGAGTTTAATTTCCGACCAATATCCTATTTCATCATATTTTAGGACTTCAGGCATACTATACACTCCAAAAATCGATATAATACATCTTTACTCAAACCCCATGACCTCGTAGAGGCATGTTCCAAAAATTTTGTCTGTTGACCCGTTTGAAGAAATCCGGGCATCAAAATCGGCGATAGCACGAAAATAAGTGGGGCGGGCTATAAACGTCCGTACAAACCACTGGGTAATTCTATTCAG